>CAZYCY010000204.1:0-2028 GCA_964646145.1 uncultured Thiotrichaceae bacterium | reverse complement strand
AGCTCTTGCAGGATTTAGGTATAACGCTTTGAGCAGTCTGCAGGCAAAAATAAGGCAATTAAATCACCCAATATACAACCAGGTAAATGGAAAGTTATTCAGTGGTGGAACAGAATACATCCTGCATCATGCCGATTAAACGTAAGGTGCGTGTATCACTGACGCGATAATATACTTTGTTGGCATCTTTCCTTGAGGCAAGAATACCTTTATCACGCAATATGGCAAGGTGCTGAGAAATATTGCTTTGCGAGGTACCCACAGCATCGACGATATCCTGTACACTCACTTCTTGATCGCCTAAAGTACATAAAATTTTTAGTCGCAGAGGGTGCGACATTGCTTTAAGGGAACGCGAGGCACGACTGATGTCCTCATCTCGTGACATTAAATCATGGTTATTGGGTTTTATAGCCATATGTTTCCTCAATTGAAAAAGCGCATTCATTAATAAATAAACATTATTAACAATATAATTAATGAATCATACATTAATACACTTTATTTTGAATTGAAACAGCTAAATCAAGAACTTTAGGTAAATTTTTTTACATAATGCTCAATATTGATCGGAAGTCAGCAGAGCCCTCATATAAATTTTATTTTACACAGGCACTACATTGCGTACTTACTGCCCAATATTTTTATTTTTAAGCCTTTTATTTTTCTGCAACATGATTTATGCAGCAGAAAATGAAGATAAAGCGCACTATCAAACCAAACTAGAAAAATTACAAGAAAGTATTGATAAAACACAGCAACACCTCAAGGGCAGCAAAAAACAGCGTAGCCATATACTTGTTGAGCTGCAAAACCTTGAGTCTATAATCAGTAAAAATTCAATTTTACTCAATAGCATAGAAAAAGATGCGCAAAGAATACAACAACAGAAAATAAAACTGGAAGGCGAATTGCATCTGCTCGATTCACAATTCAACAAACAACTCGCTGCTTTATCTGAACAGATGCGCTCTGCCTATAGTATGGGGCATCAGCCAAACCTTAAAATGCTATTAAATCAGCAGAATCCCGCTCAGGCAGGCAGGGCGCTGGAATATTTCAACTATTTTAATCGTGCTCGCACACAACAAATCGAAGCCTTCAGCGAAACCATTAAAAATAAACAACAAATAGAAGTGGCTATCAAGCAAACCCTGATCACACAAAATGCACTATTACAGGCACAAAAACAAAAGAAAACCAAACGTCAAGAGCAACGACTGCAACGTAAAAATTTACTGATCGAACTGGACAATAAAATAAAAAACCAGGAGGACACCTTATCCAACCTGGAAGACAGTCGTAACCGTATCGAAAACCTGCTCGAATCACTCGGCGAATTACTGGCAGATATTCCCGGTAACCCAGCTGAAAGCCGACCGTTTTTAGCGCAAAAAGGCAAGCTGCCATGGCCGACAAAGGGCAAATTACTGAGTAAATTTGGTCAACCCAAGGGTCAGGGCGACCTTAAATGGAAGGGCATTTTAATTAAAGCTGATTTTGGCGCACCGATTCAGGTGATCAGTCACGGTCGCGTCGCTTTCTCTGACTGGCTACAGGGCTTCGGTTTTATTACTGTAATCGATCACGGCAATGGCTTTATGAGCCTCTATGGCAACAGTGAGTCTTTATTTAAACAAATCGGTGACTGGGTCGCTGCAGGTGATATCATTGCAACCGCAGGTGATAGTGGGGGTCAGCCGCAAAGTGGTGTTTATTTTGAGATTCGCTCCCGAGGAAAACCGGTCAACCCAGCGAAATGGGTTAGCTCGGATGCTTCTTTTTAATTAGTGCCTGAACGAAAAGTAGTAATTACAAGAGGCCTCTGCATAACCCACGATTTAAAGACAGAATTGCTACTTATTATTAGATTCAGTCATTATTAGATCCGATCAGTTTTCAGTTGTTCTTAGTAGAAATTAGCCCATTTAGGCTCAATCATGCCGTTTTAAAATAGCAACGACACTAATACCAGCGATGAGCATTGCGCCCAGGCGTAATGTAAGTGCATGAGTTAGCCTAAGTTCT
>CAZYCY010000203.1:0-4950 GCA_964646145.1 uncultured Thiotrichaceae bacterium | reverse complement strand
AAACAAAAATTCGGCGTTAAGTTCCGCATCTTATTTAATCCTGAGTCCTTAATAATGTTTTATTCCAGTTCAAAATTAATCTTCACCGATGCCCTTTGCTCGACTGCTAAATTGTTTTCTATCCTGGGTTTGAACCTCCATTTGCTTAATGCTCGTGTTGCAGAACGATCAAAAATATTGGGCGGTTTTGATTCAATCACTTCAATATCTTTAACACTTCCCATCTGGGTAATGGTAAATTCCAAAAAAACGAAGCCTTCCTTTTTCATCATTTTGGCACGTTTGGGATAAATCGGATTAATCCGTGCCAGCGGTATCACGTTGGCGTTGACCGCTCGACCACCCGCAGTGGCGACCAGTGCATCACCCAGGGCACTGCTGGCTGCCATATTAATCGGCAAATTAATCTTCATCCGTTGCATCATCGCGGGCGCAAGC
Source organism: uncultured Thiotrichaceae bacterium (assembly GCA_964646145.1). Taxonomy (GTDB): domain Bacteria; phylum Pseudomonadota; class Gammaproteobacteria; order SZUA-229; family SZUA-229. Next base: position 4,512 of record CAZYCY010000203.1, on the reverse strand, counting down.
TTTTCGGGTGGAGTCGGTTTAGGAATGTTAATTCTCGGTTTTGGTGGTGGCTTTTTGGGCTCAGGTTTTTTTGGTTTGATGCGTTCTTTTTTGGTCAGTAATTCTTCTTTGTGCAAACGGACAAAATCAATGACTCTAAGATTGTCCCTCTCTAGTAGTTTGGACTGCGACACATCAATGCTGTTTTTCAGGGCAAACAGAAATAAAATAGAGAAAAAGCAAGCAGCGGCAAAACTGGAAACAAGGCGAAGCATTACTGAGAATCTATTGATGCCGCGATAGAAATATTCTGCACCCCGGCGAGGCGAATCTGATCCATGACTTGCACCAATTTGCCTGTACGTGCATCCTGGTCAGACTGAATAATGACTGAGCTTTGAGGATACTGGGCTTTTAACTGTTGAATGTTAGCACGTACCGCACGGACATCGATTTCACGGTTATCTATCCATATATCACCATTGGCATTAATCGCGATAAGAATATTACCCTGAGGTTTTTTTTCTGCAGTAGCGGCCGAGGGACGGTTGACATCAATACCGGTTTCTTTCACAAATGAGGTGGTAACGATAAAAAATATTAGCAAAATAAACACCACATCTAACATCGGTGTTAAATCCAGTTCATTATCTTCTGTGGATTTTGGTAGACGTTTCATGGGGCGACCAATCCTTCGTTAAAGCGATTTATTTTACGGTTGGCGATGGTTTCTATATTACGCAATAAAAACAGCCCAATAATGCCCACCGCCATACCTGTCATCGTCGGCAGCGTTGCCAGCGAAATGCCATCGGCCATGGCGCGGGCATCACCGGTACCTTGCAGTGCGATAACATCAAAAATCAGCACCATACCATACACTGTGCCGAACAAACCCATCAGCGGTGTAACGCGTACCAGGGTGCGAATAAAGGGCATGGTAAACAATAACTGATGGCGGAAAGAATACTGCAAAGATTCCCGGATACTGCGGGCATTTTCATTATTTGAATATTCATGCCAGATCAGCGTTAACTTCTGCTGCTCTTTTGCGGCAACAAAACTAAAGTATAACCAGCGCTCAACCACTAAAAACCAAAGCACAAATGCCATGATAAAAATGATATACAGAACAAAACCGCCTCTATCAAGAAATTCTGTAACGGTATAAAATAGTGACAATAGATTCATTTTTTGTAATTGCTCAATTTATTACCAGGTGAGTCGTTATCATTCTTTTTCGCGGACGATCAAACCGACACTTTGATGTTCGATAAGATCAAGTATTTTTCGCGACTTGGCAACAATAAAAGTATGCGCAAACAGCAGCGGAATCGCCACGCTCAAACCCAATACTGTCGTCACCAATGCAGTGGATATACCGCCTGCCATCAATTTAGGGTCGCTGGTACCAAACAGGGTGATGGTTTGAAAGGTAATAATCATGCCAATTACCGTGCCTAATAAACCCAATAATGGTGACACCGCCGCCAGCAATTTGATTAAGCCATTATAGCGCTCAATTGCTGGTGCTTCCTTAATCATTGCTTCCTGCAGGGCAATTTCTCTTTCAGTTAGCGGCTCGCCCTTATATTCCTGGTATATCAGCGCAATTCTGCCCAGCGGGTTGTTATCCGAAGGCTGATCGAGATTTTTCATTTGTCTGCTTATCTTGCCTGATATCAGGCTCAGACTGAAAAAACGAAACACAGCTATTAACAGACCGATTGCACCCAGACTGAGAATAATATAACCCACTATGCCACCCTGATTAATACGCTGCATAAAAGTTGGCTTTAAGGTCAGCAAATTAAACAACTGTCCGTGTGTCGGGTCAATAGCAATGACTGCCAGTGCCCCTTCACTGGCTGCAAAATTGTTCGCGGTTTGAGCATACCGTGTCGCTGGCTGTTTCTGTAGCTGGTGCAGCGTATTATTTTCATGGTCATGGCGTAAATAAGCGCCATTGGCAAGCATGGCATAAGCACCAATACGAATAACCTGCTGCTGCTGCAATGAACCATCCGTACTAAAAACATCGGCATCAAAGACGCGCGTTTTCCCAGTTTCACCCATCTCCTGCAGCATATAAAACCAAAGTTGTTCCAGTTCTTCAACATCAGGCAATGCTTTACTTTGCGCCAACTGTTCAAGAAACAGCAATCGCTTCGGGTATTGCGCTGTTACCATCGAACGCGAAAAATCTGCCTGCAGTTCACCGGAAACCTGGCGAACCGCACCGAACAACTCACCCAGATCACCCAATTTGAGTTGTAGTGTTTGCTCGGTTTCGACTAATTGTTTTTCATTGACATCAATCTGATCATTTAGCTGTCGGGTCTGTTCTTTAAGCGTCTGCAGCTCATCTTTTGCAGTAATCAATAATTTCTGCTGTTGTTGCTTATCATCAGAAAACCTTTTAACACGAGCATTTTCTTTAGCTAGCTCAGCGCGAGTTTGTTGTTTGATGGTTTTCAATAACTCATCAAAAGAAGCGGGAGCAGTATTGGCACCCTCTCTGACATTTTCGCTGGCATGAACCGCCGTTCCCAGCATTAAGGTCAACATGGCAAGAATCAACTTTATCTTCATGGCGAGACCTCTACTGTACTTGCCATGATTGTCATCAGATCTGGTGAGCGCTGTTTACGTGCAATTTTAAGCCCCATGGTTATGGATTTTCTTACCTCACGATTGTCCACCGCGAGCCATTTTTTTTGCTGAGGATGCCATACGCCAAAGTCAGTGCCGTCCAACGTCTGGTAGAAAAAGGCAATACGTCCAACCTTTAGGAAATGAACCTTTTTATCGTCCAGCATGGCCTGATAGGCTTCCAGCGTTTTACCGTATTCAATTTCGATCTGATAGGCTTCCAGTATCTTTCGGTATTTTTCTGCTACCGTGACGTCAGCACGTTTCATGAGACTTTCCAGCTTTACCAGGCGCTCCTCTCTTTCTACAGGCAAAAAAGGCACATCCTGTTCAATAAATTGCCGCAGAGCGATAATCATGCGCTGCATCATCGGCATAACCTGCTGTGCGGTCACTTCAATTTCAACGATTTGAGTCTGTAACGAAATCAGGTCATCGTCCTGCGAACGCACAATTTCTTTTAGCTGTTTGTTAAAAATCTGATAACTTTCAGACTCTCTCAGCGTTGCTCGGTATTGATCGACTAAGTGACCAGTCTGCTCATGCAAACCATCAATTTTCTGTTGTTTTTGCTGTAATTGTTTATTAGTTTTAGCAACCGTATCGCGACTTTTATCCAACGCATCGGCTGCCTGCGCAGAAAATGAAAAAGCAGTTAGTGCAATAGTAAAAATAAGGCTTGAAAATAATAACGGAAACAACAAAGTGGGGAATAAAAATATGAATTTCATAATAATGAGGTTAAAGTAATGGACAATCCGGCTAATTTGACCAGGATAAATGATAAGGTTCCAGGATAAATGATAATTATACACATACGCATCTACAAATAACAATACTTCTCTTTCTCTGCTATTAACACTGCTTTACTCCCACGCGGAAACATAGGAACAAGGTACGCTTTAGGTGCGCTATAATAAAACACATTACATAGTGTGTTATTTAAAGGTGAAAAAATACATTCAACAATGATTCGAAAAAACCTTACTATGTTGCCTGATACAGCTAAAAAATTAGATTTTTTGGCAAAAGTTACCCATAAAAAGCAATCCCAGGTTATTCAAAATCTAATCATTAAGGAAGCAAAAAAATACCTGATTAGCCATGAACTTCCGCCATTTTATAAATAGCCACACAAACACCGTCATTCCTGCATGTTTTTAGCAGGAGAAGTGGTGCATGGACGCACCGATAACGCACCTAAGGATGGAATCCATGCCCTACCAACTAGATTCCTGCTAAAAACATGCAGGAATGACGCATGATATATAGCATTACAGTGACCTCTGTCTTTGATTTTATATAACCTGGCGGATACTTATGGCTAATCAGGAAAAAATATGAGCAGCAGGAAAAACTGGATCGACTAAAAAAAATCAAAAATAATTTTAACCAACAATTAGCTAATGTTAGTTTGCAATCAGAAATGAGAGATGGTATCTAAAAATACAAGCACCACTGAGAAAAACCATAAACAGCAGGTTTCATACGAAACAAGTTAAATACTGCGAGTATTCCATCCTTTGGTTCGTAAACGCCACATCCCCCGGATCACGTCCGGGGCAGGCTATGTGGTACTGCTCGCAAAAACATACCGCAACTTGCAGGTTTAACTGGTGTTCAGGTAAATGCGGCACTATTTGGTAGCTACTATCTATGTCGAGTTACGCGGGTTACGCTATCGCTAACCCAAGCTACCACTGTTGACAAGACATCAAAACCGAATACAATGTATTTGTATTGTCAAAAATCAGGAGCTTATGGATATGTCTATTTCAACACCGACAACAATTCGTCTAAACAAACAAAACCGCGAAAATATTGACCGTTTCAGCAAGCTGATAAATCGCTCACGTTCATACATAATCAATGAGGCAATTG
>CAZYCY010000202.1:0-4979 GCA_964646145.1 uncultured Thiotrichaceae bacterium | reverse complement strand
CGGCGTTAAGTTCCGCATCTTATTTAATCCTGAGTCCTAAGTGCCACTGTGGTTTAACAATAAAAACAATAACACTTCTCTACGGGAGTTGCAGCGTGGATTTACAAAAGTTAACCGCAGATGCACTTGTAGCAATTAATGCGGCTGACAATCTGGAAATTTTAGATCAGATTCGAGTTGATTATCTGGGTAAGAAGGGCGAGTTAACCTCGTTGCTAAAAACACTGGGCAAACTGCCAGCAGAGCAAAGAAAAGCTGCTGGTCAGGACATCAATAATGCAAAGCGAGAAGTGCAGCTGGTGCTTGAGCAATGCAAGTTGTCGCTGGAAGCCGAGATGCTCAACACAAAATTGGTCAGTGAAAAAATTGATGTGACACTGCCTGGTCGCGGTCAGCAAGCGGGAGGTTTGCATCCGATAACAAGAACCATGGCGCGTATTGAAGATTTGTTTTCACGCCTGGGCTTTACCGTTGAACAAGGTCCGGAAATTGAAGATGATTTTCATAACTTTGAAGCCTTGAATATTCCTTCTCACCATCCCGCACGTGCCATGCACGATACCTTTTATTTTGATGCCAATACCCTGTTACGCACCCACACCTCACCGGTGCAGGTGCGACACATGGAAACCGATACGCCACCGCTGCGCATTATCGCGCCGGGTCGGGTTTATCGCTGTGATTCAGATTTAACACACACCCCAATGTTTCATCAGGTGGAAGGCCTGCTGGTTGATGAAAACGTGAGTTTTTCTGATTTGATGGGTACGCTGGCTGATTTTCTCAAACAGTTTTTTGAAAACGAAAACTTACAAACACGTTTTCGGCCTTCGTATTTTCCATTTACCGAGCCCTCATCTGAAGTCGATATTCAGTGTGTGATGTGTACAGGTGAAGGCTGCCGGGTGTGCGGACACACAGGTTGGCTGGAAGTTTTAGGTTGTGGCATGGTGCACCCCAAAGTATTTGAGTCAGCAGGTATTGATACTGAAAAATACACTGGCTATGCTTTTGGTATGGGTGTAGAAAGGCTGGCAATGTTACGTTACGGAGTGAATGATTTACGTTTATTTTTTGACAATGACATTAAGTTCCTGCAGCAATTTGCGAACAGTTCCCCCAGGAGCCAGTCATGAAATTTAGCGAACAATGGCTGAGGCTTCGGGTTAATCTGGATATTGGAACCCAGGAAATGTGTCAGCAGTTGACCATGGCCGGGCTGGAAGTCGATAGCGTTAAAGCCGTGGCTGGTGACTTTACAGAAGTGTTTGTGGCGCGAGTCGAGTCAATGAAAAAGCATCCTGATGCCGACAAATTAAATGTTTGCCAGGTAACCGATGGTGAAAAAACGCTGCAAATTGTTTGTGGCGCAACAAATGTTCGGCCAGGGTTGATGATTCCACTTGCTAAAGTTGGTGCGACTTTGCCAGCAGCCATGGCGAATGAAACATGGCAAATTAAACCGGCAAAACTTCGTGGCGTAGAGTCATTCGGTATGTTGTGCTCGGAAAAAGAGCTGGGGCTGGCCGACAGTGCAGACGGTTTGATGGAGTTGCCGGACGAGGCGCCGCTGGGTCAAAACATACGTGAGTATTTGCAACTTGATGACAATATTATCGAGCTGGATCTAACTCCGAATCGAGCCGACTGTTTAAGTATTGAAGGCATTGCTCGTGAACTCGGCGCGCTCAACCAGTGTGAAGTCAAGCAGCAGCCGTGGCAGCCGTATAAGCATGCTATTAACGATCAGTTTCCAGTTGAAATTCAGGCTGGTGAAGCCTGTACGCATTATATTGGTCGTGTTATCAAAGGCATTAATGTTAACTCTAAAACACCTTTGTGGATGCTTGAGCGCCTGCGGCGTAGTGGCATTAGAGGGTTAAGCCCGGTGGTTGATATAAGCAACTATGTCATGCTGGAACTGGGTCAGCCTATGCATGCCTTTGACCTGGAAAAGCTGGATGGAAAAATCACTGTTCGCTATTCTAACAATGCAGAGAAAGTTACGCTATTAGACGGTAAAAGCATCGAACTTCTGGAAAACTCATTAGTCATCGCAGATGATGTAAAAGTGCTTGCGCTTGCCGGCGTGATGGGTGGAGAAAATTCTGCAGTTGATGATTCTACAACTGATATTTTCCTTGAAAGCGCATTCTTTAAACCTGAAGTCATTGTCGGCAAAGCCAGAAATTATGGCTTGCATACGGACTCTTCACATCGTTTTGAGCGTGGCGTAGACACTCAATTACAGACTCATGCGATGGAACGGGCAACTGAGCTAATCAGTGAGGTTTGTGGTGGTGATGTTGGTCCCTTGCTTGAACATAAAACCGCATCGCATCCTGAAGAAAGCGTGCCGATACATCTGCGTTCTGAGCAAATTAAACGTGTGCTCGGCATAGACTTATCGGCTGATGAGGTTACTGACATCCTCCAGCGCCTGGGCATGGAAGTGAAGACCTGTGCTGACGGCTGGCTAGTCAGGTCACCCAGCTTTCGTTTTGATATTCAGATTGAGGCAGATTTACTGGAAGAGCTGGTTCGCATTTATGGTTACAATAATATCCCGCGAACATACCCAAGTTATCAGTCGATTATTCAGGCACTGCCTGAAGAGCAAAACGACCTCAATACACTAAAAAAATGTTTGGTCAACCGAGGTTATTATGAGGCGATCAGCTACAGTTTTGTCGATCCCGGGTGGCAAAAGATACTGGATCCACAGAGCAAAGCCATTGCTCTGGCAAATCCACTGTCGTCAGAAATGTCTGTCATGCGCACCACCATGTGGACGGGTTTGCTTACTGCCCTGAAGTACAACGTAAACCGCCAGCAAAGTCGAGTACGCCTGTTTGAAAGCGGGCTGCGCTTTAAGCAAGGTGTTAAACCAGATGCAGACATGCCAGGCATAAAACAGAGCCGTATTGACGACATAAGACAGGAGCCCATGTTTGCCGGCGTTATTTGTGGTGACCTACATAAAGAACAATGGCTGGCTCAAACTCGAAAAGTTGATTATTTTGACATTAAAGCTGATGTGGAGGCCTTATTAGCGTTTTCAGCAAAACCATCAGTTTTTGAAGCGGCAGAGCACCCCGCGTTACACCCGGGACAGAGTGCCTGCATTAAGCAGGAAGATGAGATTGTTGGCTGGATAGGGGCATTGCATCCAGAAGTTCAGAAAGCACTGGATATTGATCCTGAAGTTTATGTTTTTGAGTTAAAGCAGAGCGCTATCGAAAATAGTCGTATTCCTGAATTCAGGGCATTATCTCGCTTCCCTGAGGTGAGACGGGATATTGCTGTTCTGCTTGATGAAAAAATTCCTGCGGCCGAAATTTTGTCAGCAATTGAAGCGGCATCATCTCATTTACTTAAAGAAATACGATTATTTGACGTTTATCAGGGGGAAGGGGTGGATAAAGGGGTAAAAAGTGTCGCTTTCGGCTTGATTTTACAGGAGTTTTCCCGCACTCTTACCGACAGGGAAGTAGATGCTGAAATTGAAAAAATCGTCTCTACACTAAATCAAAAATTTGCTGCTACACTCCGGGAGTAGGTATGGCATTGACAAAAGCTGATATGGCTGAAAGTTTATTTGAAGAACTGGGCTTGAATAAGCGCGAAGCCAAAGAACTGGTTGAGCTATTTTTTGAAGAAGTTCGCTCCGCGTTAGGTGATGCAAATCATGTAAAGCTCTCTGGTTTTGGAAATTTTATGTTAAGAAACAAAACAGAGCGGCCCGGTCGCAACCCAAAAACAGGCGAAGAAATTCCCATTTCGGCTCGTCGTGTCGTCACTTTTAGACCCGGACAGAAATTGAAGCAAAGAGTGGAAGCTTATGCTGGAAGCCAGCAATAATAACGAGTTGCCTGTTATACCAGGAAAACGCTATTTCACGATTGGAGAAGTCAGTGAATTATGTGGTGTTAAGTCTCACGTTTTACGTTATTGGGAGCAAGAATTTACCCAGCTAAAACCAGTAAAACGTCGTGGTAATCGCCGATATTATCAGCGTCATGATGTTATCCTGATACGCCAGATTCGCAGCTTATTATACGATCAGGGCTATACCATTGGCGGCGCCAGACAAAAACTCACCGGTGAAGATATTGCTGATGATAATACACAAAGTCAGCAGATTATTCGTCAGATGCGAGATGAGCTAGAAGGCTTACTATCCATACTCCGGTAGGTATTAAGTTAATAAGGACTCAGGATTAAATAAGATACGGAACTTAACGCCGAATTTTTGTTTCAGATTGGATGATCTCAAAAGGCGCATAGTTGCGCTACGCAACGATTTGAGATCATTCAAGCTGGAGCAAAAAGGCAAGTTAAGTTTCGTAAGTTATTTGATCCTGAGTCCTAAGGATCCTAAATTCATAAAAAACCGGCTTCTGCCGGTTTTTTTTATGAATAACAAAATAAATGGGCGATATCTCAATTAAGCAGTTTCGATTCAAAAAGCTTTCGTGTAATCTATGCACCCTTCGGGGCGTAGCGCAGTCTGGTAGCGCACTACACTGGGGGTGTAGTGGTCACAGGTTCAAATCCTGTCGTCCCGACCAATCCCCAGGGTTTCTCCTACTACTGGAGAAACTAATGTTAGTATCAGAGGCCCCATGGCTCTACATGGGAGCAACCTGAGCAGTTACGTTGGTTAATGGTTGTCAGTTCTTATTGCTTCCCAGTGGTTTATCATTGGCTAAGGATGAATGGCTTTTAAGTAACTTCTCAATAAGTCGGTGCACTATATCATTTTGAGACACGCCGTGAATACGTCCCTGTAGGCTTGACGGTAGCATCCATGCTACCGACAGTCTCAAAACGATATAGTGCCCCGACTTATTGAGAAGTCACGTTTTTAATCGGTTTTATCGCCTTCATGCTCATTTCGTAATGGGTAAAGCTAATACACTACACTAGGAGCTTGTCCGAGAATAGAAATCGTAGCGAAAATCACAGAGAAGCCATAA
>CAZYCY010000201.1:0-4985 GCA_964646145.1 uncultured Thiotrichaceae bacterium | reverse complement strand
TGGGCGGCAAAAGTAAAAATTTCTTCGGCGAAGACAAACAATGCGAGAAAAACGATAAGAATTGCTAATACAATGTGCAACAAACGATCGCGCAACTCGATCAGGTGCTCCATCAAACCCTGCTCTTTCTGCCCCGCTTGCGTTTGTTGCTCAGCCATTTATTTATTTGAGCCAGCGTCTTTAGAAAGCTTGTTTTTAGAAGGTTCGTCTTTTGCAAGCGGATCTGCACTTACAGTGGAGCTTATTTGCGCTGTCTCTGATGATTTTTTTGTATCATCAGGTTCATCGTAAAAAGCATGTGAAGCGGTATCATTTAAAGCATCCATCGCTGAAGTGGTATTACTCAACTCGGAAGGCAAGTCAGATTTTATCTCATCAACACCCGTTTTTATCTGCTGTTGCAACTCATTTATTTGCACTTCCTGATTGTGCAACAGGCGTTTAAACTCTCCAATATCAAGCTCTGACTCAACTTCAGAGCGTACACCTTCGACAAAACGCCGAGCTTTGCCAACATAATAACCTGCTTTTCTGGCAGCACTGGGCAATCGCTCCGGTCCTATAACAACCAGAGCCAATATCAAAATAAACAGGATTTCCCAAAAACCAACATCAAACATGACAGTGCGTGATTAGATAGTATGAATTAAAAACACAAATTAAAGCCATAAGGCTTTAACTACATGAAACCTTTGCACGATATAGGCGCGAAAGAAAAATACGCTAAAATTTTCCTGCTTGAAGTAAAAAAAGCTGTTAATAAAGGGCTATTGACAAGTTTTCTAACGAAAGCGAGAGGGATTTTAGCCATTTTTACTCGTGAATGTGTCGCGCAATGGTCTCTACAGTTTAACAAGAAGATAAATTAAACTTTATCTTCTTTTTTTACCGACTCGCTGCCAGCAGTGGTTTCCTCGGCAGAGTCATGCACCACCTTACTTTGTTTTGCCGCACTATCATCACCGGCACCACTTTCCTTTACAGCAGACTTAAAGCCTTTAATCGCACCACCTAAATCACCACCGATATTTTTTAATTTTTTAGTACCAAAAATTAAAATTACAACCGCCAATAAAATCAATAATTGCCAAACACTAATGCCCATAATCTTTACTCTCTAATTAACTTTTACAATGCAACACAAAAAACATCATTTGCGTGCCGCTTTTTCATCAAAACCTGAGACGCCAAACCGGCGCGCCAACTCTTTTAATACATCATCTACCGTTGCACCTTGCTCTGCCAACAACACCATAGTGTGAAACCAGAGATCCGCAACTTCATACACCAGTTTATTTACTTCACCACCGTGAGCAACGTCTTTGGCTGCCATCACGGTTTCTGTGGCTTCTTCACCTACCTTTTTAAGGATGGCGTCCAAGCCTTTATTATACAGGCTTGCGACATAAGATGAGCCAGGATCCTCACCTTTACGCTGCTCCAGTATTTTCGTCAATTGCGCCAGTATTTCACCTTGAGATAAATTTTCTGCCATATTACTTCGACCTACCTGAATATATCTCATTCGGATCTTTTAAAACTTGTTCTACATCAACCCACTTATCTCCCTGTAACTGGCGATAAAAACAACTCATCCTTCCAGTATGACAGGCAATTCCGCCCTGCTGTTCAACTTTTAGCAAAATAACGTCTTCGTCACAGTCAAAACGCATCTCCAGCACTTTCTGAATATGGCCGGACTCTTCACCTTTGTGCCAGAGCTTCCTTCTGGAGCGTGACCAGTACACGGCTTGCTGCTTGTCTGCCGTTAACTGTAACGACTCACGGCTCATCCATGCCATCATCAAAATTTTACCGCTGTCAGCATCCTGAACAATAGCCGGGACCAAACCTTTTTCATCAAACCGTATTTCGTCCAGCCAGTTCACAGGCGCATCTCAATGCCACGGGCTGCCATGTGCTGCTTGGCTTCATTTATGCTGTATTCGGCAAAGTGAAAGATGCTCGCTGCCAGCACCGCATCGGCAAGCCCTTTGGTCACACCATCGACCAGATGATCCAGATTGCCAACCCCACCGGAGGCGATAACCGGTACTGATACTGCTTCGGAAATGGCTCGTGTTAGTGGCAAATCAAAACCAATTTTAGTTCCATCTCTGTCCATGCTGGTCAATAAAATTTCGCCCGCGCCATAATCGACCATTTTTTTTGCCCACTCTATGGCATCCAGACCGGTTGCTTTTCTGCCACCGTGGGTAAATATTTCCCAACGCAGGGCTTCGCCCTGAGTACTGACCTGTTTGCCGTCGATCGCTACCACGACGCACTGTGAGCCGACTTTATCCGATGCTTCACGAACAAACTCGGGATTAAAAACAGCAGCAGTATTTATCGCTACCTTATCGGCACCAGCATTTAACATTCGGCGTACATCATCTACTGTACGGATACCACCGCCTACCGTCAACGGAATAAACACTTCATTGGCAACTTCTTCTACCACGTGCGCGATGGTTTCACGATCATCCGAGCTGGCAGTAATATCCAGAAAAGTTATCTCGTCTGCGCCTTCTTCATCATAACGCCGAGCAACATCTACGGGGTTGCCGGCATCACGGATGTCAACAAACTGCACGCCTTTTACCACGCGACCATTATCAACATCGAGGCAGGGGATAATTCGTTTTGCTAAAGCCATTGTTACTTATATTCAAAAACTTTTTGCCGCAAAAAGCACAAAAGGCGCGAAGAAAAGCATTAAAATCTTTGATTGTGCTTTTCGCGTACTTTGCGGCTAGCTGTTTTTAGTTTTTCTCCACGTTATTAACCGTTGCATAAATATTCACTACTGCTGATCCAGCCAGGCCTGGGCTTCCGCTAAATCAATCGTGCCCTCATAGATGGCGCGACCGGTAATCGCACCCATAATGCCTTCATCGGCCACATTACTGAGCGCCTTAATATCATCCATATTGGTAATACCACCGGAAGCGATAATCGGGATATTTATTGCCTGCGCCATTTTTACTGTGGCTTCAATATTTACTCCCTGCATCATGCCATCACGCGAAATATCGGTGTACACAATGGCTTCTACGCCATCATCTTCAAAACGTTTTGCCATATCAATGACATCATGTTTCGATAACTTCGACCAGCCATTGATGGCAACTTTGCCATCTTTTGCATCCAGACCAACAATAATATGGGTCGGAAATTCAGCGCAGACTTCAGCAACAAAGTGTGGCTCCTTTACTGCCTGGGTACCAATGATTAAATAATTCACCCCTGCATCCAAATAAGCAGCAATGGTATCTTCATCACGTATGCCACCGCCCAGTTGAATTTTTAAATCAGGGTAGGCAGACGCAATATCATGTATTACATCAGCATTTTTTGGCTTGCCGGCAAATGCGCCATCGAGATCAACAATGTGCAGTCGCCGCGCACCGGCAGCTACCCATTGCCCGGTCATTGCCACAGGGTCATCGGAAAATACGGTGCTGTCATTCATGTCGCCCTGACGCAAACGTACGCAATGACCATCTTTTAAATCTATTGCAGGTATTAGTAACATGCTCGCCCTCTTGTTTTTATGGCGCTATATTTTTCCGTCCCAGCGGCAAAAGTTTCTCAGTAATTGTAAACCATCAGAGGCACTTTTTTCAGGATGAAACTGTGCAGCAAAGACGTTTTTACTAGCAATCGCTGAAACAAACTCAATGCCATAGCCTGTTGTACCAGAAATTAGCGATTTATCAACCGGATCGACATAATAACTGTGCACAAAATAAAATCGCTTGTTGTCTTCGATATTCTGCCACAAGGGGTGAGCTTGTCGCTGCGAAACATTATTCCAGCCCATGTGCGGGATTTTCAGGTGTTGCATCCGTGAACGCAAAGCCTCATCCGCAAAGGCACGTACCTCACCAGCATACAGATTCATGCAATGAATGCCCTGGTTTTCTTCGCTGTGTGCCATTAATACCTGCATACCCATACAAATACCGAGAAACGGTTTTTCGCTGGCAGCCTGCAAAACAACTTCATCGAGTTTCAGTGCCTTTAATTGCGCCATGCAATCCCGCGCTGCGCCCTGACCAGGAAAAACGACTCGCTCGGCATCTGCAATTTCATCACAATTAGAACTGACCAGCACACGCTGATTATCCGACACCACATGCTCCAGTGCTTTGGAAACCGAACGCAAATTACCCATGCCGTAATCGACGACAGCAATAACTGAATTCATAAAAACAGCTCCATTAAATGAACAACACACTGAAGGGCATCTCTAAAAATAGAAGCACGATTTATGAAACCCATAAAAAATGGATGTGTTTTTAAAACCAACTAACCACTAAAGACTACCCTTGGTGCTTGGCATTAAGCCTTGCATCCGCGAGTCAGCTGTTAATGCCATACGCACAGCACGACCAAATGCTTTAAAAATTGTCTCAGCAATATGGTGCGCATTATCGCCGGTTAAATTATCGATGTGCAGTGTCACATTGGCGTGATTAATGAACCCCTGAAAAAACTCATGAAACAGGTCAACATCAAAATCACCGATACTGGCACGTTTAAACTTGACGTTATACTCCAAACCCGGACGACCTGAAAAATCGATCACTACGCGTGACAAGGCTTCATCCAAAGGCACATAAGCGTGACCATATCGCACAATACCTTTTTTGTCACCAACCGCTTTAGTAACCGCCTGCCCCAGTGTAATACCAATGTCTTCTACAGTATGGTGCGCATCAATGTGCAAATCCCCTTTTGCCTGAATAGACAGGTCAATTAAGCCATGACGCGCCACCTGATTCAGCATATGCTCGAGAAAAGGCACACCAGTATCAAGTTTGCACTCACCGCTACCATCCAGGTTTATTTTCACCTGAATTTGTGTTTCCAGTGTATTGCGTTCAACACTTGCCTGACGTTGTGTCATTTTTTCCTCATTCAATGTGCTAAGGACTCAGGATCAAATAACTTACGAAACTTAACTTGCCTTTTTGCTC
>CAZYCY010000200.1:0-4988 GCA_964646145.1 uncultured Thiotrichaceae bacterium | reverse complement strand
AAAAGATAAGGTTTTATTGTGGGAAATATCGACTTTTCGGTCTGGCACTAATTAGGAAAATCTATATGTATATCAAGTCGTTTTTTTCGGTGTTAAAATCAATTGATTTAATCATCCAGGGGGAATTAATATGCAGTGCTTGTTGAAACAGTTCATTTATCATTAGTATGTCGGCTCAATAGTTTATAGATTCAGCAGATTATAATTTACCCACTCATTTTTTATAAGAGCCAAAAAAAGAGTTGATCGGAAACTTCTATCGACCAGGTACACTTTATACACAAGAGATAATACGTGTTAATGATCATGACTTTCCTTCCTATGCAGAGGGTAAAGTGATCCCACATGGTTTGTATGACATGATGCGTAACATAGGTTATATCTCACTGGGAACCAGCCATGACACATCGGGATTTGCCTGTGAATGCATTCGTCGCTGGTGGTTAAAATATGGCAGCATCAGCTATCGCGGAGCCGATAAATTATTACTACTATGTGACTGCGGAGGAAGCAATAGTGCACGCTACTACCTCTTTAAAGAAGAATTGCAACGGCTGGCAAATGACTTGAATATTGAAATTCGTATTGCACATTACCCACCCTATACCTCAAAGTACAACCCGATAGAACATCGCCTGTTTCCTCATATTACCAAAGCTTGTAAAGGTGTTGTGTTTAAAAGTGTTGAGTTAGTCAATGACCTTATGGGAAAAGCAAAAACAACAACGGGGTTAAAAGTGTTTTCCAGTATTCTTAACAAAACATTTGAAACAGGTCGTAAAGTGACTGATGGTTTTAAAGAGAATATGCGTATCCAATTTGATGATTATCTCCCTCAGTGGAACTATTTTGCGGCTCCTGAAATCACATAACTTCCTCTAGTTATTTAATCCTGAGTCCTAAGCTGTTCTTTAATGGTCGCGCTCATCTTTGCTCTGATTGCATAGTCAATCGCATGGTCATTGCAATACTCAATGATTTTTTTCTGATAACCCGCCGCATCAATGCGTAGTGACTGAACATAACATGCTGTGGGTAATGACTGCTGGCATTGCTTGATACATTCCAGATTTTCCCGTGCCGGTGAGGCGTTTCCCTCTCGAAAATCACCAGCAACAACCTGACCCGTTTGTGCGATATGTCCAATCATTGGCCCACAACTATTGACATGGGCCCCTGTTATTTTTATACGTCCATTGTGCATTGGCTTTGTTAGCAATCACTTCGGAAGCATCAATATCAAGCGTGACTGCTTTACGACGATGTAATGACGATGTAATGACGATTTTAATACGGCTTTGTTGACCTCAACCCATGATGCAGTGCTTTGATTGTCATTTCCCATCTGCGTAAGCATGCGCCAGGTGAACTGGCCTGTGGAATTTTATCAAGCCCCAATACCGCTCTTAGTGCCTCATCATCATTTATGTTGCGAACATCATCCAGTTGAAAACTGCCTTCATGTTGCATTAGAATTAATGTTTCTATAAAAACCGATGGCTTGAATCCACGGTTACTTTGGGGCAACGGAAAGTATTTGTTTATACGTTCAGACCGATTAATTGTCTGCATTACCTGGGCAATGGCCAGCAATCCAGCGCGTGAAGTGAGTTGATCGTTGGTTGTATCGAGTTTGTAAGGTAGAATATGCATAAGCCTTGAGTTGTTGCACCCATTGGGTGATGGTGTGTTTTGTCGCAAACCATTATACAGCCAGGGCTTTTTAATTTTTACTGTTTTCTATGTAGGGATTAAGGTTGTAATCTTTTTCAACTTCGATCTCTATTTCGTCGTTAAAAGCGTTAAACTTAACGGTTATCAATGACAAATCCATGACTGAGTTTCACAGTAACTAAAATTTGCTTAGTAGAAATATGAACATACCGAATACAATCACAACATCAAGAATCGTATTAATACCCGTATTTATAGCGGCTTTTTATCTGCCATATGATTGGGCATCGACGTTAGCGACTTTTATCTTCGGTTTTGCTGCTTTGACAGACTGGTTTGATGGGTATCTGGCGCGCAAGCTAAATCAGCAGTCTTCGATTGGTGCCTTCATTGATCCTCTTGCTGATAAATTAATGGTCATATCCGCACTACTAATTATTATTACAAAACACCCTGAAAATAACTGGTTACTGTTTTCTTCGTTGGTTATCATCTCTCGTGAAATACTCATTTCATCATTGCGTGAATGGATGTCAGGCATGGGTGCTAGCCAGGTCGTAGCCGTCTCTATTTTTGGTAAAATAAAAACGGTAGCGCAAATGTTTGCCTTATTGTTCCTCATTTACGAGCAGGATATTTTCGGCTTCTCTGCATATAATATTGGTACTGTGATATTGGTTCTGGCGGCAGTATTAACAATTGTTTCCATGTTTATTTACATAAGGTCTGCCTGGTCCATACTAACGTTGGATAAATAGAGATCTTTACACGATGTAAAAATGCCTCATGGTATAGTGTGAGCATACTAAATTAATGGTAGCTTCTCAATAAGTCGGGGCAGTCTATCGTTTTGAGACTGTCGGTAGCATGAATGCTACCGTCAAGCCCCGCTTTGGTAAACATGGGGACGTATTTACGGCGTGTCCATCCTTTGCTCCGTAATCGCCACATCCATGTGGCACTACTCTCAAAATGATAGACTGCCCCGACTTATTGAGAAGTTACAATTAATGGTGACAAGTTGTTGAGTTTTAAAGAAATACAAAATCGTAATTTGTGATTTTATTGCTTTGTCAAACCATATATGGCTTGTGCAAAATATACAAAGAACAATAAATAAGTCTTTTTAAGCCATACTGGTTAATTATATCTTGACAGTAACACACGCATCGCTAGAATAGCGACCTGCTTTGAATGCAACGCGGGAATAGCTCAGTTGGTAGAGCGCAACCTTGCCAAGGTTGAGGTCGCGAGTTCGAATCTCGTTTCCCGCTCCAAATTTTAATAAAGCTTGGCCCTGCGCTAATTAAACTGGCTGTAGGGTTTTTTCATTTTTACAGTTATAAAGCGTTGCATAATTATGTACAGGGATGGACGATATGTAGAAAATGCAGGAACAATTTTCTTGACAATGTTTGAGTGAAAAATACGCGTCCTGACTTGTGCTTTTTTAACAGGACAAGCAAAATGGATAAACTTGGCGGGATAGCAAAGTGGCCATGCAGTTGATTGCAAATCAATCTACCTCGGTTCGACTCCGGGTCCCGCCTCCAGATTAGTTAAGGCTAATGTTAATAACAGACCATCTGCCCAAGTGGCGTTGTGGTAGACAGTAGTTCGCAGAGCTACTTTTAGGTTAACAGATACAGCACATTTGCCCAGGTGGCGTTGTGGTAGACAGTAGTTCGCAGAGCTACTTTTAGGTTAACAGGTACAGACCATCTGCCCAGGTGGCGAAATTGGTAGACGCAAGGGACTTAAAATCCCTCGCCTTAACGGGCGTGCCGGTTCGATTCCGGCCCTGGGCACCATTTGATCATTTTAGGACATCCCATAACGTCCTAATTCATAAAACAAACCAATAAATACAGCAAGTTACAATCCGATGAGGTCTTTTTTCGTCTATTGCAATCCAAAAGAAGCAGGGTTATCTTAGGGGGTGCATTATATGCCGCATAATTGAGGCACCCCCAATGAGCAGTCAGAGCACAATAGGTAAGCTATCAGCCGTTGCCGTCAGACAAGCTAAAAGAAAGGAAAAAGCGTACAAGCTTTCTGATGGTGGCGGGTTGTATCTCCTTGTTAAACCAAATAGTTCTAAATACTGGCGCTTGAAATATCGCTACGCAGGCAAAGAAAAAACACTTGCCCTGGGGGTATTTCCGGGGGTATCAATGGCTGCTGCTCGAAAGGATGCAAAAGATGCCAAAATACTTCTCCGAGAAGGTATTGATCCCAGCATAAGACGTAAGCAGGATAAACACACAAAAGTAACCAATACCTTCAAAAATTTAGCCAATGAATGGCATGAAAAGCAAAAGGGTAGCTGGAAAAAAGATCATGCTGAAAGTGTGCTGAGAACGCTCATAAAAGACGTATTCCCGGTAATCGGTAATATGTCTATTACAGATATACGTACACTCGATTGCCTCTCTGCCATTCGCGCTGTAGAGGCCAGAGGAGCACTGGATGTTGCTAGCCGTGTAAAGCAACGGATTAGCAGTGTTTTTCGCTATGCGATTCAGACAGCTCGCTGTGACTATAATCCAGCAGATCAGTTACAGGGTGTCATTGAGACGCGAAAAGTTACCCACATGCCCTTATTACCAGCCGATGCACTTTCAGCGTTTCTTGAGCAGTTAGAAAACTATCAGGGTTATAAGGTTACTCAATTAGCACTCAAATTTCTGATACATACTTTTGTACGCCCTGGTGAAATTCGTGAGGCACTTTGGCAAGAAATCGATTTTGATAAAAAGGAGTGGCGTATCCCGGCAGGCCGGATGAAAATGAACGAAGAGCATATCGTTCCGCTATCTGATCAGGCAATTACCATATTAGAAGAGCTCCAGCCTCTTACTGGAAAGTCTAAATTATTATTCCCTGGTGTACGCAATAATCGAAAACCGATGAGCGAAAACACACTGACATTTGCCATCAGAAAACGTCTTGGCTTTATGCAACAGCACATGGCTTTCGTGCCACTGCCAGCACCATCTTAAACGAAACAGGCTTCCGTTCTGAAGTGATTGAACGCCAGCTTGCACATGTTGAACGTAACAAAGTACGTGTGCTTACAATCGCTCACAGTATCTGTTTGAGCGTAAGAAAATGATGCAGTGGTGGGGTGATTACCTTGAAAATCAAAAGAAAGGTAATAATGTATTGCCCTTTAGAACCACTAAGAATGGTGAGTAGGAATTTTCATCTCACGTACTAATGCTTTAGCTAATTGCTCCACATCAGGTTGAACAATCGGATCTAACGACGCTAAGCCATGAATCAATTCACCCTGTCTTTCAACCTGAACTTCG
>CAZYCY010000199.1:0-5007 GCA_964646145.1 uncultured Thiotrichaceae bacterium | reverse complement strand
GCGTACATGGACGTATTTACAGCGTCCTTAAAAATCAATAACCTGCGTTCTTTTCTAAAATTACGCTGAGTAGTTACAATATTTCTTTGCTAAAGAATGCAAACAGCATCAGGGCGATAATTCGCGACAAAAAATAATGATTAATGCGCTAAATATCACCACTCATATTGTGAGTGCTGGATGTTTAGGTGGTGTTCGTAACAGTGTTGCGAACAGGTTGGCATCTCTAAATTATGTTATTTCGTCTGATTTTTGTGTTGGATGCCAATATTATTTAATTTTGGCTGCGACCCTCATGTATTCCATATACATTGCGGTTCTCGAAATCCACCGTCTTGAACTCGAGCGAAAAGCCTAATTTCTAGAGATGCCCTGTAAAGAGATAGATAAAAACCCTCATGGCAGATAATAAAGAAACAAATCAACTGGAAACGCAAAAACATAAGCTTGGTCTTGCCGGTGCAACCGCAAAGGCATTCATTAATTCCCCGTTAACACCGATGTTAATCATCATCTTTATACTGATGGGTATTGCCGGTATGGCATTTACCCCCAGGCAGGAAGATCCACAGATTTCGGTGCCAACGATCGATATTTTTGTCCAGTATCCAGGCGCCTCTGCGGAGCAGGTTGCTACTCTTGCGGCTCTGCCGTTGCAGCGGATTATGGGTGAAATGTCTGATGTCAAGAATGTTTTTGGCGTATCGCAGCGTGATTCTGCCCTGGTTGTTGTTGAATTTGAGGTCGGTGAAGACATGGAACATTCGCTGATCAAGCTTTACAGTAAGCTTGATTCAAACCAGGATCTCATGCCGCCAGGTGTGACCTATCTTGTTAAGCCAAAATCAGTTGATGATGTGCCGGGGTTGACGATAACGCTATGGTCTAATGAAGTGGATGATGCATCGTTGCGACTGGTTGCTCTGGACACCCTGCAAAGACTCAGTGAAGTGGAAAATTCCAGTCAGGGTTTTGTTGTCAGTGGACGTGTTGAACAATTACGTGTCGAAGTGTTGCCTGAGAAACTGGCTGGTTTTGGCATTAGTTTGCCGAGACTTGCGCAAGTTATTCGGCAGGCAAACAGCGAGAAATCGGTAGGCGATATCGAAATCGGGGACAGGAGTTTTAATGTTTATACCGGTTCATTCCTGCAATCTGCGCGGGATGTCGAGAACATTGTTATTGGTATAAGTGATGGTATTCCGGTGTATATCCGTGATGTTGCCAACGTATTGCACGGACCGTCAGAAGTCCACAGTATGGTGAGGCACTATACGGGTCTGGCCAGCGCTGACAGTGAAGTGGCCGATGGCGCAGCGGCGGTCACTCTCGCCATAGCTAAAAAGCGAGGTTCAAATGGCGTTGTTGTTTATCGGGAGATTATTGAACGACTGGAATTGTTAAAAGGTGAAATCATCCCAGATAACGTCAATGTTCACATCTCACGTAATTACGGTGAGACCGCCAACGATAAGGTTAATGAATTAATAACTAGCCTGTTTATCGCAACCGCTATTGTTACCTTTCTGGTGTGGTTTGCCCTGGGTTGGCGGTCTGCACTGGTGGTGCTGACTGTTATTCCTATTGTTATTCTATTCACTATATTTAGTGCGCTGGTGCTAGGCCTGACCATTGATCGGGTCAGCCTGTTTGCACTGATATTCTCTATCGGCATTCTGGTCGATGACGCGATTGTTGTGGTTGAAAACATTTATCGACATTGGTTGATGAAAGAGGACATGAGTGAAGAGGTTTCAATCGAAGCGGTTGATGAAGTCGGTAACCCGACCATTCTTGCCACCTTCGCCGTTATTGCCGCACTGATGCCGATGGGTGCTGTCAGTGGTATGATGGGGCCCTACATGTCACCCATTCCAATACTGGGTTCGGTGGCGATGCTGTTCTCACTGTTTGCCGCTTTTGCCTTTACCCCATGGCTGGTGAATAAAATGAAGCCGTCAATGGCAACTTTGAAGCGTCATGCTGAAAAAGATCATAAGGGTAGTGAGCGTATTGGTAAGTTTTATCGTAAAACAATTATTCCGTTAAGTGAGCGCAAGGGTTTAGGTTACGGTTTTTTAGCGTCACTGTTTGTCCTGTTTTTTGCATCTGTTATCCTGTTTTATACCCATGATGTTTCAGTAAAAATGTTACCACTGGACAATAAAGCTGAATTTAATGTGGTGCTTAATTTCCCTGAAGGCACATCATTAATTCGTACCGCAAACCTGATGTCTTCATTGGTGGCAGAGGCCAGGAAGTTTGAAGATGTGGTGGCTATACAAAGCTACGTTGGCACCGCTTCACCGTATAATTTTAATGGCCTGGTTCGTCGTTATTATTTAAGGTCGGAACCATGGCAAGCCGATATGCAGATTCAGCTAACGCATAAATCAAAACGTGAGTTAACCAGTCATGAAATTGCTACAGCAATGCGCGAGATTCTGACGCCCATTGCCAGACAGGCAGGCGCTCGAATTCAGGTTGTTGAAATGCCGCCGGGCCCACCTGTGTTGCAATCGGTGGTTGCTGAAATTTATGGTCCAGACGCAGAGACCAGACGTCAGTTTGCCCGTGATATGACCGAAATGTTTGAACAGGCGGAGAGTATCACGGATGTTGATAATTTAATGCAGGGCCATTTTGAAATCTGGCGTTTTGAAGTTGATCGTGATAAAGCATTACGCAGGGGCGTCACGATAGACTTGATTAACACCACGCTTAACATGGCGATGGGTGGTTATGTTGTTGGCGATTTAAAACGCGGTGCGGTGGTTGAGCCGACCTTTATTGTCTTACAGGTGCCTTTGTCTGTGCGTCCTGAGTTTTCACGTCTGGGTTCAATTCCTGTACAGGCGCCTGATGGCGCGATGTTGCCATTATCAGAACTGGGGCGTTTTGTAAAAGATGTGGAAGAAGATATTATTTTCCATAAGAACCTGCGCGAAGTCGAGTTTGTTACCGGTGAAAATTTCGGCGAATTAGCGGCGCCTATTTATGGTATTTTCCAGGTCGGCGATATGTTGGCTGATTATATTGCACCTGATGGGGTGGCAGTGGAACATGGGTTTTTCGATGGGCCTTTTTTTGGTCCGCCAGCAGACAGCCGTCAGTCGGGTATTGAATGGACTGGTGAGTGGACCGTAACCTATGAAACTTTCCGTGACATGGGTGGCGCTTTTATCCTGGCGATGGTGCTGATTTATATGCTGGTGGTGATTGAGTTTAAAAACTTTATCTTCCCGGCTATCATTATGGCGCCCATTCCATTAACTCTGGTGGGCATCATTCCCGGGCACTGGTTACTTGATGCAGAGTTTACTGCCACCTCAATGATTGGCTGGATAGCGCTGTCCGGGATTATTGTGCGCAACTCGGTATTACTGGTGGATTTCACCAGGCATGAAGTGGAGCGGGGCGTACCGGTCGTGGATGCGGTAATTAATGCCTGTCAGACCCGTACCCGCCCGATTGTCATTACCGCGTTGTCATTGGTTGGTGGTTCCAGTGTAATCCTGGCGGATCCAATCTTTGAAGGCATGGCTATTTCGCTTTTATTTGGTGTTGTGATTTCCACAATACTGACATTGTTTGTTATTCCGTTAGGTTGTATATCCGCCAAAAAAGCCTTCCCGAATCTGAATGGTGGTGTTGCCGGTGTTGATGACATGGATAAAACGCCGGATGTTGATGAATATAAAACACCATTATGGATGCGCATCTATAGCGTCATTGTCGCCATCGTTGGTTGGCTCTTTGTTATCGTATCAATGGTATTTAATCTGTTGCGTATGCTGATTGCCAGGTTAATGCCAAAATCTCAGCCACCAGCAGACGAACCGCCTGCATCGCCGCCTCCGGTTACAACACCTCCGACCGCACCGGCACCAGCGCCTGTTGATAAAACAGTCGCTACATCTGAAAAGGCGGAGGCAAAAAAAGCCTCTACTGCTGAAAAGTCTACGGTAACTGAGGATGCATCAGTTAAAAAAACGCATGCTCAGAAGAAAGAAGTGGTAACAATACCAGATGAAAAAACAGTTGCTGCGCAAGAAAGGTCTGAGGCAAAAAAAGTAGCTGTTGCTAAAGAGTCTAAGGTGAGCAGGGAAGTACCAGTTGAGAAGGTGCCTGCTATGGTTGCACCCGTTAAGAAGGCAACGGCGAAGAAAGCAACAGCGAAGAAAGTCGCTAAGAAAAAGGCTGTTAAGAAAGCAATAGTGAAAAAAGTAGCAGTCAAAAAAACACCAGCCAAGAAGTTGTCATCAAATACTCGTCGCGGAATTCGGCTGAAAGATGATAGTGATAGCTATTAAC
Source organism: uncultured Thiotrichaceae bacterium (assembly GCA_964646145.1). Lineage (GTDB taxonomy): Bacteria > Pseudomonadota > Gammaproteobacteria > SZUA-229 > SZUA-229. The sequence continues at coordinate 693 of CAZYCY010000199.1, read as the reverse complement.
CCGGCGGTTATACGAATGGGTGACTATAAGTCAATGCGGTATACGTTCAAATAACCCTGGATATCGCTGTTCTGAGAGTAGTGGTGCATGGACGTACCGTTAGCGAAGCAAAAGGTGGAGCAGAGTGGCATCCTCTGTACTCAGTAAGCAATAATATTATTTGATGCATTTAGACTGTTTTTTGCCTTTAATAACCAGAGGGCGCCTCTATTAATTCGTGAACATGAATCTTGAGTCAAAAATATGCCATATTTTCGTTGCAAATCTTCGCAATAGCCCACTCACGTGCCCATGTTGAAAATACTGGGCGCCTTAAGCTGACATATTTTGAATCTCAATCTTCACCTCCAGAATAAATAGAGATGCCCTAGATGAATAATTGAGTAAAGTATTGCCTGAGCAGGTGATTAGTTTGCTCAGGATCAGTTTAATGCAACATTTTATAATATACAAAATAGCTGCTGGAAGCTGGATGAGTGGCTTGCTTATGGTTATTGCGAGCATGGTGACAACGGCTATCCTGGCACAGAATGGTTTTGCTTCACAACCATTGCACCCATACACTATGCAACAGGTTGTACAACAAACAAACCCCTGGGCATTACCACAGGCTGTAGAAGAGCCGTTTCGAAAACACCCCAGACGACCGGATAAATTCCGTTTTCATGCAGGCCAGATGGGTCAATTTATTAC
>CAZYCY010000198.1:0-5042 GCA_964646145.1 uncultured Thiotrichaceae bacterium | reverse complement strand
TGTCCCTGACGAAAGAAGTATAATACGCAGTCGCTTGAAGGCAATGCCTTTTTTTTACTAAAAATACTGAGGGAAGGTTAGTTGTGCTAGGTAATCAACTTTGCGATAAATTGCTGAATCCCTAATACTAAAAAAATATGCAAAAAAAAATAAAAACTCAAGATATGCATTCAGAGTGGCCTGTTAAAGGGCTTGAAGCCGTGCCCAACTGCCCAGTTTGTGGCTCAGACAAACGAGAAGTGCTACACGAGGGTCTTACCGACCGAGTTTTCTTTTGTGCCCCTGGCAAGTGGAGTATGTACCGCTGTGAATCATGTGCCAGTGCCTACCTTGATCCGCGCCCGAGCATTGAAACTATTAGTTTGGCCTATCAGCGCTATTTTACTCATGATAAAGCGCCTAGTTTTTTGTCACTCAGTTTATTGGGAAAAATTCGGTGGCGATTTGCAAATGGTTACCGAAATTACCGTTATGGTACGCGAGAGTATCCCGCCAGTATTTTCGGCATCCTTGCTGCCAGTCTCATGCCGAACAGAAGGGCGAGTATTGGTGCCGGTATGCGGCATCTGCCCAAAGCAAAAACTGGGAAACGGTTACTGGATCTGGGATGTGGTAATGGGGCATTTTTGTTGCGAGCGCATAGTGCAGGCTGGGATGTTGTGGGTGTTGATTTTGATCCAAAAGCGGTAGAGGTAGCGTGCAGCCAGGGTCTTGATGTTCGCCTGGGTGGGGTGGAATCACTGGATCCATCTGCTGAACAATTCGATGTTATTACACTGGCGCACGTTATCGAACATGTACATCATCCGGTGCAAGTTTTGCAAGCCTGTTTTAGCTTGTTGAAACCGGGTGGTTTTTTGTGGCTAGAGACACCAAATATTGCATCTGATGGGCATCAGTTATATGGCGCATCCTGGCGCGGACTTGAGCCACCGCGCCATCTTGTACTTTTTACTTTGGATTCTATGCGAAATGCCTTAAGCGCTGTGGGGTTTGCTGACATAAAGACGCTACCATATCGCCCTTTGTGTGATGGTGTTTTTGGCGAAAGCAGGGCAATTGCTGAAGGCATTGATCCATATTCAAAGTCACGGCCCAGTGCGCCATTGGATAGGGTGAGAAAGGCAGAACGCATTGCCAGGCGTGAGCCAGCACGACGGGAGTTTATTACCGTGAAAGCATACAAATGATGCCGCAACTTCCAGGGTATCAGTCACGGGCGGAAGAACATGATTTTCATCTGCTCATTAGAACCTGGCGCATTAAGCCATGCATGCAAATAGAATGAATGTTTCAGTGGCGCTCTGTACTTACAATAATACGGAATTTCTTAGCGAACAACTGAAAAGCATCCTGAACCAGACGGTAAATTTAAGCGAGATCGTAATATGTGATGATGCTTCAACGGATGGAACCTGGCAGTTGATTCTTGCCTGGCAACAAAAATACCCAGAGATTATAAAAGCGATTCGTAACAATAGTAATCTTGGTTATACAAAAAACTTTGAAAAAGCAATATCGCTGTGTACGGGCGATATTATATTTTTAAGTGACCAGGATGATGTTTGGTATGAATATAAGGTTGAGAAAGTTCTCGATGTGTTTTTATCAAACCCGGAATGTAAAATGGTGGTGTCGGATGCTGCAATCACAGATGTAAAGTTAAATCGATGCAATACAACGTTACTTAGTGGGCGTGGCATATTAAAGTACAATACGGCAAATAGTTTTCATCAGAAATATGATCGGTCATTTTTTTATGGCTGCACAATGGCTATTAGAGGCTCATTGCGGGAATATATTTTACCCATTCCGAAAAGTTGGGGTCATGATAACTGGATAGGATTTATTGCAGGCATCATAAGTCATATTCAGATTATTTCTGAGCCTCTGATGCTGTATCGGAATCATGAGGGTGGTGCTGGTGACAATGCAAAATTAGAGAAGTGGGGGGGAGGCATATTGTGTCGACTCTCTCCTGCAACTGATGATAAATATGAGCAGGACTGGAAAAGCTGGAATGATATGTATAACCATCTAGCAGTCTTAAATAATAAGGTCAATACACTTGTGCGTGATGAGGCGTTGAGAGAAGTAGGAGCACGATGCAAGGTTGCTTCTTATCGTATCGAGTTATTAAAGGCTCGGTATGTTGTAGGCATAGGGAAATCAGTCAGGTTGTTGATGGATGGGTCGTATGGTGAGTATCTTAGTGGTTGGCGTAGCTTTATTAAGGACGTTACACAAATAACTCTAAATAGGGGAACGGGGAGGTATCGTGCCTAAATCGGAGGCAAATAATAAGCGGATACTCTTTCCTCTGGAAGGAATGAATCGCTCAGGTGGAATTCGGGTTATTTGCCAGGTGGCAAATGGCCTAGCAGAAGCGGGGAACAGGGTTGTATTTCTTGTTCCGGACTATGCATCAATACCGCCGTTTCCATTGTCAAATACTATTCGCATCATTAAAATCAGTACGGGTTCAATTAGGTTCTTAAAAAAAACCATATACAGGTTAAAGCTTTGTATTTTGTCAGTGGCGGATTCTGATGTTTCAGTAGCTACTGGGTATAAGACAGCATACTATATATATGGCTCAAAAATTATAAGGTTTTCCAAAGTGAAGTTATTGTATCTTATTCAACATTATGAGCCCGTTAGTCATGCCTTGGCATTGCCTCAGTACAGTAAGTTGACGAGGCGGATTTTGTATCTGATTTCCAGACAAACATATCGGTTGCCATTTATAAAAGTGTCAGTATCAAGCTGGGTCAAGGAAAAAGTTGGAGGCGTAAGTGTTAGCGTTATTCCTAATGGTGTAGATTTAGGTGTATTTAAGTGCCAGGAGAAATTAAATAAAGAACAAGTTAAATTCACGGTAGGCGTTATTGGGTCACCTAGTTTCTGGAAGGGTTTCCATATATTTGAGGAAGCAATAGCTCAAATTACTGATGCTGGTGAAAATGAATTTAATGTGTTGGTAGCGACGGTAGATCGCACATTATGCACAAAGATAAAACGATCGAAAATTATTTATCCGGAAAATGATGACGAGCTAAGAAATTTCTATCACCAATGTGATGTATTTGTGTTTCCGTCAATACTTGAGGGATTCGGTCTTCCCCCGTTAGAGGCAATGGCATGCGGTATTCCGGTAATTGTCACTGAGTGTGGAGGTGTAACCGAGTACTGTAACAATGTGAACTCAATATTAGTTGAACCAGAAAATGTCAGTCAAATTGCAGATTCAATTCTTTTGCTAAAAAATGACCTTGCTCTCAGGCAAAAGTTAAGAAGTGAAGGCCTAGAAACTGCGAATAAGTTTTCAGTTGATATAATGCAGTTGGCACATGTTTGCTTTGTAAAAAATCTTTAATTAATGTCAAGTATTTGTTTATGCTAATAACACCAACAAGCAGCGTCAGATCGGCAACTAAAGTATCGTTAGAGATAGGGTTGTTATATTTACTCGCAGCTTCAATAATGATTGGGACAAATTTCCCCTTTATCAGTATAGCTGGTCGTACGATTTATTTAGGTACAACCGAAGTCATCATTGTAATGTTATCTGTTGCACTAATTCTAAAATTGTTCTTGGGAGCTAAACTTGCTCCAAAAAAAGCAGTTATTTCTATCATTATGTTTTTGATGGTGCTCCCTTTGTCAGTAATATATCAATTACTGTTTTCGCAGGTAGAGGTTCTCACAACTGCATATATAGAGATAATTAGATGGTATTTGTATGTGGCAGTATTCTTCATTGTAATGCTGGCCGTAAAATCTGAACGACAAATAAGAAATATTTTGATTATCATCTTGTTATGTGTTATTGCACATATTGCCGTGGGACTATATCAGGCGGCCACATTTGATTTTTATACACAAAGAATATATGGCTTGTTTGTCTCTGCTGCCAACAGAGAAGGTTTGGCTGTATCAAACCCTAATGTTTTCGGTTCTATAATCATGGCGTGCAGTCTGTTTTTCTTGTCATATGCTCTGAATAGAGGGGGGAGATATAGAAGCTTATTCGTGGTTTTGCTGATACCAAGTATTATCGTTTTGCTAATGAGTTTTTCAAGAAGTGCTTTTTTGGGATTTCTGGTTGGTTTTGTCATTCTGTTAGCTTTATATAGGGTAAGTGCTGTAAAAATTCTGGCAATATTTTGGGCTGTAGTGGTGATGTTTATAGTTGTAATATCTTCATCCGAGTTTCTTCAGCTAAGGTTGCTGGGTACTTTTGACCTTCAAGGTGGCAGTGTTGCCGCTGAATCAATAACCACAAGATTTTTTTTGTGGGAACAGGTGATTCTTAGTATGCCAGAGCATTTGTTTTTTGGGGTGGGCTACGGGAACTTTAGTAGCTATTTCGATGACCTGACAGCAGATAATTACTATATTGAAGTGCTGGCAACTACTGGGATACTAGGTTTGTTTCTACTGGTTTATATGTTTAGTCAAATTATACTTTATGTATACAGGGCAAAAGCGTACCGCAATACATATTACTTCTCATTTAGGGCAGCATATTTGGCAGCTTTTGTTGGAATTCTGGTTGCGAGTATGTTTGCCGGGTTATTTTATAACCCAAGAGTAATGGGTTTATTTTGGTTTTTTACAGCATTAATGTTTAGATATATTCAATTGAATAGAGTAGTAACCATGGGCAACTATTCTGTGTCGGAGCAAAGGAATTAGACATTAACTAATGCCCTATCTCATTCAGCAGAAAGATTTTGCTACGGACCGGACAATGACCTGTTTTGTCGGGATGACTATCGAAATATAACGTTACCCGTCTTGACTCAAAGTAGTCGCAGTTGGTAGAACTTTATCCACAGCCCCTCAATCAACCTCGCAAGTCACTGGTGCTTTCCGGTGTTCGAGAGTTGTTTGAGAAAATGCCTTCGGCAACTGTGCAGTCGTCGATGGCAATGGCTTGATGACCGTTTGGGTTGAAATAACCCGCTTGCCAATGTATAGTACAAGTATACATTTCGTAAAAGTTGGAGGTGTGCAATGAAAGCGACAGTGGTCGATTT
>CAZYCY010000197.1:0-5048 GCA_964646145.1 uncultured Thiotrichaceae bacterium | reverse complement strand
AGCTAACTAAATTACCATGTTTGAGAGATACAAGAGATGCCCTTTAATAAACGCTACCCCTTTTATCCGATTCGTTAATAATGATGAACTCCGGGCTAGTACACCAACCAGCTCAAAGTGTCGGTTGGTGTACTAGTGCCAAGGTAATTTTTGTCTGCCCGCTCTTCGTTGAAATATTCGAGCTAGATGTATTTTATTCGGCACAACTAATACAGGTGGTTGCATAGGGTAGTGCGGCTAACCTTTTTTCGGGAATTTTTTCACCACATCTGGCACATGCCCCATAACTGCCATCTTTAATACGAGCCAGTGCAGCATCGATTAAATAAACGGTTTGTTTAGCTTCTCCATCAATGGCAAATAGCACATCATCATTCTCGCGCTGGGTTACCTGTTCAGCAAAATCTTTTTCGACTGGCTCTTTTTTATGGTGAATATCAATTTCAATCGCTGTAATTCGACGTGTTAATTCATTTCTAAGATTTTGTAGGTGTTCAATAGTTGGCTGTATTGATGACATTTTTGTTGCCTCATTAGGTTTGGTTTTAATGTTTTAATGCGTCGTGCTACGCCCTCATCTTTAAGATAAAAGCTATCAGGTAATGACGTCCGGTTTTTTGCGACCAGTATACTTTTCAATCTTTGCGATAGTCACTGAGATGTCAATGAGATCGGACAGTAAGGTTTGTGGATCGGATTCAATTTTTTCAGGGTCTTTTTCTGGTTGTTCGATGTAAACTCGTAAGGTTGCACCTTCGGTGCCGGTACCAGACAGGCGATAGACGATGCGTGCGCCATTGCTGAACAGGATACGTATGCCCTGTTGGCTACTGTTGCTGTTATCGACCACATCGGTATAGCTGAAATCATCACAAAGTGCGACCGAATACCCGGTAAAATATTGTTGACTGATTTCATCACTACGTGTTCGCAGCTCTTGCATAAGTGCGTTAGCATCCTCTGTTGCTACGCCTTCATAATCATGGCGCGTGTAAACGTCACGGCCAAATTTCTGCCAGTGACGGGTGACGATCTCAGCCACCGACTGCTTGCGCACTGCGAGAATATTTAGCCAGAACAGAACCGCCCAGAGACCGTCTTTTTCACGCAGGTGGTTTGAACCTGTGCCAAAAGATTCTTCACCGCAAAGTGTAATTTTTCCGGCATCGAGCAGGTTGCCAAAAAATTTCCAGCCAGTTGGTGTTTCATAACAGTCGATATCCAGAGCTTTTGCCACACGATCGACTGCCTGGCTGGTAGGCATGGAACGGGCAACCCCAGCGAGCCCCTGTGCATATGCAGGTACCAGCGTGGCGTTGGCGGCGAGTATTGCCAGACTGTCACTGGGGGTAACATAAAAGTTGGCACCAAGAATCATGTTACGGTCGCCATCACCGTCAGAGGCGGCACCTAAGTCCGGTGACTGTTCGCCCTGCATTATGCTAACCAGTTCTTTAGCGTGTGCCAGGTTAGGGTCAGGATGCGCGCCGCCAAAATCAGTTAATGGCTTGCCGCGTAAAACAGTGCCTGTTGGAGCGCCCAGGCGATTTTCCAGGATCTCTTTTGCATAAGGACCGGTAATTGCATTCATCGCATCAAAACACATTGAGAAAGAGCCTGAACCGAGCAGTTTGCGCATTGCTGAAAAATCAAACAGTTGTTCCATCAGGTCAGCGTAATCGGCTACCGGGTCGATGACCTCGATGGACATTTTAGCTATGTTTTGCTTACCTAGACAGTCAATGTCGACATCTGCCATTTCAATAATATGATATTCGCTGATTTCGAGACTTTGTTTGTGGATGGATTCAGTGATGTTTTCCGCAGCCGGTCCACCGTTGCCAGCGTTGTATTTGATGCCAAAATCTGCCTTGGGTCCACCCGGATTGTGGCTGGCGGAAAGGATGATGCCACCAAAAGCATGATATTTTCGAATGATGCAGGAAGCCGCCGGTGTTGAAAGTAGGGCGTCACGACCAACAATAACCTTACCGAAGCCATTGGCTGCCGCCATTTTTACAATAATTTGCAGCGCTTCTCGATTATAAAAGCGACCGTCACCACCGACCACCAGAGTTTTTCCCTGAAAACCTTCAAGTGCATTGAAAATTGATTGCACGAAATTTTCCAGATAATGTGGCTGCTGGAATATTTTTACTTTTTTTCGTAGACCGGAAGTGCCAGGGCGCTGGTCGTCGAAAGGCTTTGTGGTGACGGTATGTATTTTCATGATGATTTTTAGTTTTATTGGTTAGTTGTTTGTATTGTCATGCTGGTATGGCATTAACGAAAGTGCAACAACATGTTACAATTTTTCTGATCATAATACGTTGGTTTACTTGAAACCCAGGAATAGAGATCAAACTTTTTCAATTTTGATCTCTATTCTTGGCTTGAAAACACATTTCAGAATAATTACACGCGCACAGGATTATTAACAAGCGAGATTTTACACTATGGGACAAGTAGATATAGAGCTGGCAGATATAGGTTTGATAGGGTTGGCAGTAATGGGGCAGAACCTGGTGCTGAATATGGCTGACCACGGTTATCGTGTAGCGGTGTTTAACCGCAGCACAAACAAGGTCGATGATTTTATTGCTGGACCGGCAAAAGGCATGAGCATCGTCGGCACGCACAGCATAGAAGAGCTGGTCGGAGCTTTGGCAGCACCGCGTAAGGTGATGCTGATGGTAAAAGCAGGTGAAGTGGTTGACTACTTTATCGAGCTGCTTGTGCCATTGCTAGAAGCTGGCGATGTCATCATAGATGGTGGTAATTCACACTATCCTGATTCCATTCGACGCACAGCTTATCTCAAAGAAAAAGATATACGCTTTATTGGCACCGGTGTTTCCGGTGGTGAAGAAGGCGCACGTTTTGGCCCCTCCATTATGCCCGGCGGCGACCCCGAAGCCTGGCCACTGGTAAAAGAGATTTTCCAGGCAGTGTCGGCAAAAGTCGATGATGAACCTTGTTGCCAGTGGGTAGGCTCGGGCGGTGCCGGACATTTTGTGAAAATGGTGCATAACGGCATCGAATACGGTGATATGCAGTTAATCTGTGAAGCTTACGCATTGATGGAAAATGCTTTGGGCTTGAGTTACGAGCAGATGCATGAGGTGTTTAAAGAATGGAATGTCGGGGTACTGGATTCCTATTTGATTGACATTACTAAAGATATTTTTGCCATGAAAGCTGAAGATGGTGAGCCACTATTGACAAAAATACTGGATACCGCCGGTCAAAAAGGCACCGGTAAATGGACCGGTATTAGCGCGCTCGATCTGGGTGTGCCACTAACCTTGATTGGTGAATCTGTTTTTGCACGTGTGTTATCGTCACTAAAAGATGAGCGGGTACGTGCCTCAGCCATACTTGGTTCACCTCCTAAGATTGCGCTGACAGAGAATAAAAGAGAAACATTAAACGCGTTTCGTGATGCCTTATATGCATCGAAGATCATTTCTTATGCGCAAGGTTTTATGCTAATGGTCGAAGCGGCAAAAAAATATGACTGGGATCTGAATTATGGCGAGATCGCATTGATGTGGCGAGGCGGCTGTATTATTCGCAGTGCCTTTCTGGGTAACATAAAAGATGCCTATGATAAAAACCCTGAACTGGAAAATCTGGTACTTGATTCGTTTTTTAGCGATGCACTGACATCAGCGCAAGCGGGCTTGCGTAAAACGGTGATACTTGCGGTCGAAAATGGTATTCCTGCACCGGCATTTTCCTCTGCCTTATCTTATTTTGACGGCTATCGCAACGCACGTCTGCCTGCTAATTTATTACAGGCACAGCGCGACTATTTTGGTGCACACAGCTATGAACGTGTTGATAAAAAACGCGGTGAATTTTTTCATACCGACTGGACTGGACATGGCGGCAAAGTAGCATCCACCACCTATGAGGTGTGATGCAGGGTTTGCTTAATATGAAATGGTCAATGATCAACAAACAAAAACTTTATAGCGGGTTTTATAAACTCAGCGCGATTGAATTGCAGCATGAGCTGTTTGCAGGCGGGCAAAGCAAAATTCTCAGGCGTGAATTAATTGACCGTGGACAGGCGGTTGCGGTGTTGCCTTATGACCCGATACGCGATGAAGTTGTATTGATTGAACAATTTAGAATTGGTGCCGCGGCGGTTACGAATAATCCGGCGACAAACAACCCCTGGGTGATTGAAATTATTGCTGGTTATAAGGAAACTGGCGAGTCGGTCGAAGAGGTTGCACAGCGGGAAGCCTACGAAGAAGCCGGCTGCAGGGTAACAGATTTGTTGCCCATGTTTAATTATTATTCCAGCCCCGGTGGCTGTAATGAGCAGATACAGATTTATCTTGCCCGTACACAAAGTTCAGATATAAATGGAATACATGGGCTTGATGAAGAGGGCGAGGATATCAGGGTACATGTAATCAGCAGTCAACAGGCTTTTGACTGGCTGGATAGCGGAAAAATCAACTCTGCTGCGCCGATTATTGCCTTACAGTGGTTTCGCTTAAATTACCAGCGCATACGTGAAAATTGGCTATTGTAAAAAAGCTAACAGATTCATCTATAGGGCATCTCTAAAAATAGAAGTGTGATTTAGGGAGCAGTGGCACAAGGATGTGGCGTTTACGAACCTAAGGATGGAGTGCAGAAAATAGTGCATTTTTTATCCAAAAAGGAGGAGAATAGTGAACTATTTAACGATTATCCAGGAGTGAAAAACTGCTGTTTTATGCGTCTCCATCCTTTGCTTCGTAAACGCCACATCCGTGTGGCACTACTCATAAATCGTGTTTCTATTTTTAGAGGTGCCTATACTCTTCATACTCAAGAATGTCCGTTTAGAGTGCGTAGGTTTTGCGAAGTGCAAGGCGAGATTGTTATTAAATATTCTCGCAGTGAGTGTGCTATTGCAAGGCTTTGCAACGCAGCTACTCCATCCTTTGGTTCATAAACGCCACCTCCATGTGGCACTACTGGTAAAAATATGCGTGCTATAAATGGGTATTCTTGAGAGCGAAGAGTATAGTTCTGAGACTGTTGAG
>CAZYCY010000196.1:0-5051 GCA_964646145.1 uncultured Thiotrichaceae bacterium | reverse complement strand
CCTTAGCCTTCACTTTTATGGTCGGTTTTGATTGTGTTACTTCATTATCTGAATCTGTCGCATGAGTATCATCATCTAAGTCTAACTTAATGTCTTCATTTTCAATGTTATTGCCAGCCATCAGTAGGATACTAGTCTCCACCCCCTTTTTTGTCTGCCCTTTTTCAAAGTCAGTAATTGCTTCTATCATGATAATACCCTACCCCAAAACGTGTTTATAGTTATTTTTGTACGCATTTAGTTGTAAATGGGAACAAGATCTACTCTCTTAAATTCCATGCACTTACATAATTATTCTAACGTTAGCCCTTACGTCAAAAAAACTTATATCATTATTTCTATTTCATAAGCAAGCATTTATTAAAAAAACTAGAATTTAATTTATGTCTGCCTTATAAAACACACGATATTGTGGTTTTATATTTTTTAACCACAAGAATCGAGATACATCTTAAACAATCCCTATGAATTTTATATCGGCAGCAAGCTTATGGAAGTTAAGCCCTCAGTGATAAAATATTATGGGCATCGCTAAAAAGTAGGGTTTTATTTGAACCTGAACAGTCTTTTTTAAAGTGGATACTTTTTAAAAACCACAGAGAATAGATAGAGACCTTCACATGATGCACTCACCAGTAAAAGTGGCTATCACTTACAATTTTTGTAACTACTCAGCGTATTATCCAGGTAAGGATGTAGGTTATTGATTTTTCAGGCATCTGCAACATGGATGTTGCAGTAGAGCGTACATGGACGTATTTACAGCGTCCTTAAAAATCAATAACCTGCGTCCTTTTCCAAAATTACGCTGAGTAGTTACCAATTTTTTATTAATAAAGTGTTTTTGGAAGCGCTCTTACGCAATCTACCCCGGCAGGTATTTAAGAGGGTCAACCGGCTTGCCATTTTTCCTTATTTCAAAATGCAGACGTGGGCTTAGCTTATCCTTCTTGCGCCCCATCTCTGCAATTTTTTGACCTGCTTTTACTATATCACCTTCTTTAACCAATAATTTTCGGTTATAGGCATAAGCGCTTAAAAAAGTTTTATTATGTTTGATAATAATAAGATTACCATAACTGATTAATCCATCACCGCTGTAGACGACTTTACCACCAGCCGCAGCAACAATGGGCTCACCCAAACTACCTGCTATAGCAATGCCTTTTGCATCATTACGCTGACGATTGAATTTTTTTATTACTTTGCCTTTTGCAGGTCGTTGCCAGCGAATCACTCCAGACCACTGAGCCTTTTGTATAGCAGGTGGTTTAGTTTTCTCTGTATCTGTTACCGTTGTCACAACCTTAGATGGGGTATTTAGTGGCTTCAGAAAAATAGTCTGCCCTGGCTGGATGGTATAGGGCTTGTTAAGTTGATTTAATTGCGCCAGATGATCGACACTGACGCCAGAACGCTTAGATATGCCGTACAAAGTATCACCCTTGCGGGCTTTTACCCATTTTTTCTCTGACAAGGAGGTAATTGGTGTTTTACTGATGCTAACAGGCTTTGCTGATTCACCTGGGACATGAGTCACAACATGTGTTTTCTCTATATGTTTACTGGCAACAAAATCAACAGGCTTACGTGTGTGCAAGCGTTGTCCGGGCATGATACGACTGGATGCACTCAGTCCATTCCAGGCTGCAAATTTTTCCACATCAAGCTCATAACGCCAGGCAATGCTGTAAACAGTATCACCTGATTTAACGGTGTAATCGGAAGGGTCCCATTTTTTTGCATTATTTGAACATGCTGCCAGAGACGCTACCAGGATCGCTGCCAACAATGTTCTTGCCAATATGAAGCAATATCGTCGATGAATCATTGTTTCAATAATTAAGTTTATTTGAGACCTTTGCCGATACAGGCACGAAAGAAAAATGCACTAAAATTTTTCTGATGGAAGCAGGAAATGCCGTTAATAACTGGCTATTGGCAAGTTTTCTATCAAAAAGCAGGGGGATTTTAGCCATTATTTACTCATGAATGTATCGTGAAAAGGTCTCACTTATAAAAAAATATTAGTACTGCAACCAGTAAAACCGTTAACCAACCCAACCATTCGATGTATTTTTTCACCACTGGTTCCAATTTTGGTCCAGCCCAGGCCATCAATAATGCCACCATAAAAAAATGTGCCGCTCGACCAATAATGGCTGCCAGCACAAAAGGCAATATTGCCATGGATAGTGCACCGGCTGTCAGGGTGAAAACTTTAAAGGGCAGTGGTGAAAAGCCGGCAATGACGACTGCCCAAAACCCCCATTCTGTAAACCAGTTTTGCGCTACCATGTATGTATTCCAGTAACCGACATCATGCAGTATAGGCTCGATTGCATTAATCGCAAAGTACCCAATGTAATAGCCAATTATGCCACCCAGCACTGACATAGTTGTTGCAATAAGCGCAATGCGTACAGCACGGTCGGGTCTGGCAATGACCATTGGCGCAACCATTAATGAGGTAGGCACCGGAAAAAATATTGATTCTAAAATGCTAACGCCGATTAAATAACGCTCTGCATGTGGGTGCGCTGCCCACATCATCATTCTGTTATATATACCTGAAAAAATCATTAAAAAGCCTCTGCTTAACTCCATCTTTAGGTTTGTTAGCGCAGCATCCATGTCGCATGTCTTTGAATAAAGCGAGCAGTAGCCTAAATATTCAAATTTAATATGTGAACCTCAGGTAATAAGCAAGCTGCTGTGAAGAGTTACAACGCAGGAATTGGGTATTTAGGCTACAAAATGAGATTTTCATGAGTCGTGCAACATGGATGCTGCGTTAACAAACATAAGGATAGAGCAGTGGCGCATGGATCTACCATTGACCAACATAAAGATGAAGCAAATCAGAAACTTTAGCTAACTGCTCCATCAAGTAAAGGCACAAAGCGTACCGATTCCTCGACACTCTCTTCTATGCCATCGGGGGTGCGTGTATAAACTTTTAACTGCTGTACACCATGAGTTAAACCCACGGGAATAACCATACGACCATCCATCTCAAGCTGCTCCAACAAACTGGGCGGAACTGATTCAGGAGCGGCAGTTACCATAATGGCAGCATAAGGAGCATTTGGTCGCCAACCCCATGAACCATCACTGTGCTTGGAAAACACATTAAGCAGACCCAGTTTATGGTGTGCCTCTCGCGCTTTCTGCAACAATGCACTAATGCGCTCAACAGTATAAACCTTAGGCACCAGGCGTGATAAAATCGCTGACTGATAACCAGAACCTGTGCCAACTTCAAGCACCACATCCGGTGTACCACTTTGCAGTAAAATTTCTGTCATGCGGGCAACAATATAAGGTTGCGAAATGGTTTGACCGTGCCCGATAGGCAGCGCGGTATCTTCATAAGCACGATGTGCCATGGCTTCATCAACAAAAATGTGGCGCGGTGTGGTTCGCATAACTCCCAACACTCGTTCATTTTTAATGCCTTTTTCACGTAGGCGCTCAACCAGCCGATCTCGCGTGCGTTGCGAAGTCATACCTATGCCTTGAATTTCATTCAAAATCATTGTTACTTATCATCTACACGTATTTGGTATTATGCACCGTAAGCCAGCTATCAATTTCAGACAGACTATCATAACGGGTTAAATCGATTTGCAAAGGGGTGATTGAAATATAGTGCTGACTAACAGCGAAAAAGTCCGTGCCTTCACCGGCATCCTGCGCTTCACCTGGCGGTCCCACCCAGTACATCGGCTCACCGCGCGGGTCATGCTGTATAATCACGCCTTCTGATTGATGACGATTACCCAGACGAGTGGTTTTAAAACCTTTGATTTCAGACCAGGGAACATCAGGGACATTGATATTTAAAATCATATTGGCAGAAAACGAACCCTGTTTAAAATCTTGAAGTAACAACACCACCGCTTTAGCAGCTGTTTCATAATGTTTCGGTGTGTATGAGTCCATGGAAACCGCAATGGCAGGCAAGCCCAGGTGACGCCCTTCCATGGCAGCCGCAACGGTGCCAGAATACAATACATCGTCTCCCATATTGGCACCCGCATTAATGCCGGAAACAACCATATCAGGCTCTTTTTTAAGCAGCCCGGTCAGTGCCAGATGCACCGAATCGGTTGGTGTGCCATCAACAAAATACACATTATCGTCAATCTGACAGGCACGCAAACCACGCTCCAGAGTCAGTGAGTTGCTTGCTCCGCTGCAATTACGCTCTGGTGCTACAATCGAAACCTCATGCAGAGCAGCCAGCGCTTCAACCAGCACCGAAATACCCAGAGCCCGATAACCATCATCATTACTTACTAATATATGCACAACTAATACTTTGATAAACTACACGGTACAATAAAGAGCTTACTATACCTTATTAAGGGGGTACTGATGAACAATGATTCAACAAAAAGCAGTGATGAGTCATTGTTTCTGGCTGAAATGGTCGATGTCACACCGTTACGACCTGCCAATAAAATATCCGCCAGGAAAATAAAAATCAGGAGAATATCTAAAACAACAGCCGTACAAACTACCAATGAAGATCATTATTTCATCATTGATGATGCATTATCGTGTTCAGAACCAGTAGAAGACTGCCCAGACATTTTAAGTTTTTCTCGCAGCGGACTACAACATAATGTACTAAAAAAGTTACGCCAGGGGAAGCAACCCATCGAACAGATACTGGACTTACATGGTTTAACCGTTGCGCAGGCAAGAAATGAATTATTGGACTTTCTCGAGAAATGCATTGCCGAAAATGTGCGTCACGCACTCATCATTCATGGTAAAGGTTTTCGCTCCAGAGACAAACCGGTAATCAAACCCATGGTAAATCGCTGGCTACGTGCAGTTGATCAGGTACTGGCATTTCATTCGGCGCAGCCAATGGATGGCGGCAACGGTGCCGTTTATGTTTTGTTAAAGACATCATCCGTGTGTAGTAGGATAGAATAGCGAGAGAGCAAAAATATTTCGTAACTTACTAAGGAGAAGGCTGATTACAAATAAATTAAAAACGTAACTACTCAGCGCATTATCCAGGTAAGGATGTAGGT
>CAZYCY010000195.1:0-5053 GCA_964646145.1 uncultured Thiotrichaceae bacterium | reverse complement strand
CCTGAAAAATCAATAACCTACATCCTTACCTGGATAATACGCTGAGTAGTTACCAACTTGCTAGATATACTCGTAACTTCTGCTTTATTTGTAACTTCTCAATAAGTCGGGGCACCATATCATTTTGAGACTGGGTGCCCCGACCTATTGAGAAGTTACCTTTATTTACCTGAAACCGTTGTTAAACCGAGACTTTCCCAGTTTTGCATACCACCGCGATACCATTTGATTTTATCCGCTGGATAACCAAATTTAAGTAAATTTTTAATATTATTTGGTGACTGACCACACCACATGCCATTACAGAATAAAACTAATGTTTTTGCATTAGAGAAATTTAACAGACCTTCGCTTTCAGTCACGCCAAATTTTGATTCAAAAATGTCCAGGATAGAAAGCGGGTCTGCGCCTCTTGCAGGGTTTAACAATGTCCATGGAAGATTCACCGCGCCAGGAATTGTGCCTCTTTTCACCCAATCAGGTGTACGAGAGTCGATCACCAGAATACCATTGTCACCAGCTGACATTCTTGCAATATAATCAATAACTTCAAGCTCACCAATGGTTTCAACACCCGGCGCTAGAATCATAGGCTCTATACAAAATGGCGGGCATGGACGTGATGTTTTAGCAAACGCAGGGTTAACGGTATTTTCGTTATGCTGAATACGGCTAATCTTTACCGCTTCACCTTCATGTATAACCGAAACCTCCATCATAGTTTTGCTAATCCCAACAGGTTTATCAGCCGTGACATTTGTAACAAACGCTAAAGATGAAACGAATGCAGCAGCAAGTAATTTTGATTTCATGTTTAACTCCTCCTCAGGTTAGTTTTTTTATGATCATAATTTTTTATCTACACTGCGTCTCGATTAATTTCAACGTTGCTATATTTGTATTTACTGAACACGTTAATCTACGCCAATGGAACCAGGGTAAGCGATAAAAACAAGACAAAATATTACTTTTTGCAATTTATTTGTTTTTTATCATGGTTACTTACACCTTTTTTATTGTACGACACTATCAAAAAAGATGGGCTTATGCCAGTATTTTGCCTGGAAAACCACTTAAAATATAATGGGTATTAATCGTCTATTCAGCTAAAATTGACTCATTTGCAAAAAGTTGTTGAATCGTTTCACGCTGGCGAATTATTTGATGCCTGTTGCCATCAACCATAACTTCAGCCACACGAGGGCGCGAGTTGTAGTTAGAGCTCATGGTAAAACCATACGCACCCGAGGAACGCACAGACAGCAGGTCTCCCTGTTCAATAATAAGCGCTCTGTCTTTGCCAAGAAAATCACCTGTTTCACATACAGGCCCAACCACGTCATAAACTTTTTCCTGCCCCCCATTTTTTTCCAGCACTGGCTCAATTGCCTGCCAGGCATCGTATAAAGCGGGGCGCATTAAATCATTCATTGCGGCATCAACGATGGCAAAGTTTTTGCTCTCGTTGTGCTTTAAATACAGCACACGGGTTAGTAATATACCCGCATTACCAACTATTGCACGACCTGGTTCTATCAATATTTCAATGTCTCGCGCACCCAGTCGTTTTAATACAGCGGCCATTTGCTGCTCCGGTAGCGGCGGTGTTTCATTCTGATATCGAATCCCCAGACCGCCGCCTAAATCCAAATGCTGCAATTTTATGTTTTTTGCTGCAAGCCGGTCGACCAATGTCAGCACGCGATCCAGAGCATCAACAAAAGGGCTGACATCAGTTAGCTGAGAACCGATATGGCAATCAATGCCTTGTATTTTCAAATGACTGGAGTCTTTAATGCTTTGATAGACTTCAAACGCATCATCAATGGCAATACCGAATTTATTGTCTTTTAATCCGGTTGAAATGTAGGGGTGAGTTTTTGCGTCAACATCTGGATTCACCCGTAATGAGACCGGTGCCTGCACGCCTTTGTCTGCCGAGACTTTCTCTAATAACTGCAATTCAGCCTGTGACTCGACATTAAAACAGCGGATGCCAACATCCAGTGCTCGCGTCATTTCTGCAGCGGTTTTTCCCACACCTGAAAACACAATTTTACTGGCATCGCCACCCGCACATAACACGCGCTCCAGCTCACCCACAGAAACAATATCGAAGCCGGAACCCAGTTTTGCCAGCACGTTTAACACCGCGAGATTTGAATTTGCTTTTACCGCGTAACAGACCAGATGAGGCTGCTTGCCTAACGCTGAATCAAATGCTTTCCAGTGTCGCTCAATGGTGGCACGTGAATAGACATAACAGGGGGTTTGCCAGGCATCTACGTGGGCACTGATGTCCACATCTTCCGCCCACAGACGACCTTCTTTGTAATTAAAATAATCCATCGTCAGGTTTTTTGTATGATATTTGTGCTGTTAATTTTACTGCTGCTGTCTTTAGCTTCATCACCAGGTAAGTATAAATCTCCCTGCATGCCACAGGCAGATGCCATCAACACCAATAGTATTAGTAACATTTTCATTATAAATTATTAAAAGTTCGTTGATTGTTGATTTTAGTTGTTGCTCGCTGATTATTATTGCAATATTCACCACCTAACGAAACCCAAAATCATCTCTTAATAAAAAAATATGTCACAACTTGATTCTATTGTTATTGAAACAAAGCCCGAACCCGATGCAGCCATTATCTGGTTGCACGGTCTGGGCGCAGACGGCAATGATTTTGTACCGATTATCGAACAGTTACAACTGCCTTCACATTATGCGTTGCGTTTTATTTTTCCTCACGCCCCGGTTCGCCCCATTTCTATCAATCAGGGATACCCGATGCCTGGCTGGTATGATATTAGCAGCCTTTCCATTATTGAACAGGAAGATGAAGCGGGTATAAAAGAGTCGTCAGCCATTTTAAATCAAATTTGTGAGCAGCAGGAAGCCAGTGGTATTGAATCGCGCAGAATTGTTGTTGCTGGGTTCTCGCAGGGCGGAGCCATTGCCCTGCACTGCGGCTGCCGCTACCCTAAACCGCTGGCCGGTATTATGGCGCTGTCCACTTATATTGTTTTACCTGATTCGCTAGCAGATGAGATCAGTGATTACGCAACAGAAGTTCCCGTATTTATGGCACACGGTCGACAGGACGAGGTGGTCGCGTATGAGCATGGCAAACAGGGCATGGCGCTACTTGAAGAGCATGATATAGACGTAAACTGGCATGAATATGATATGGCGCATTCTGTTTGTATAGAAGAGATTCATCATATTAATCAGTGGCTAACTGACATACTTTGATTGAGCTGTATAAGTCTAGAGTTTATCTATGTAACCCGGCGTCTGAATTTAAAGGGCTGGTTTCGATATAAAACAGACATTAAGAATCTAAAGGCCTTTAGGACTCAGGATTAAATAAGATGCGGAACTTAACGCCGAATTTTTGTTTCAGATTGGATGATCTCAAAAGGCGCATAGTTGCGCTACGCAACGATTTGAGATCATTCAAGCTGGAGCAAAAAGGCAAGTTAAGTTTCGTAAGTTATTTGATCCTGAGTCCTTAGTCGCGAAGAACGCAAAAAAGTAACTTCTCGAGCTACAAAATAATGGGATTTTTGTGTTTTTCTTTGCGCTTTTTGCGTTCTTCGCGGCTAAAATAATTCTCGTTTAGCAATCCGCTAATGACCGTACTCAGCTTTTCATCTAATTCAGTAGTAATCAGCGTTTATTTTAATAATTTCGACTTTTCAAGTTTGTTTGGTTATTATTCAAACCATTCTGATTAACTATCGAGGCATTTTACAGACTATCAAGTATGGATAAAGCGGTCATAAAACTAAGCGTAAACCTGACTCCTGCAGAACCATTGTGGAAGCTGGTACCCACACGTGACCAGGATGGTGGACCGGTCAGCGATTTATTAATGATTATTCCTAAACTTAAATCCCAACCTGAACCCTATATAAAAGACACACTGGCTAATATTGAGTTTGCACTCAAGCAGTTTAACAATGAGATTTTATTTGCTAATCTGGACATGAAGCTCAATACTCTTTGGGTCTCTTTTAAAGCCGTCCCTGGCATTTATGCTGATATTGTTGCAACATTAAAAACCAATGTCCCCGAAGCCTTACTGGTCGGTGACTCACATTCACGTTTAAGCAAAGATAAATGAGGGGGGCTAACATGTCAAAAACAGCGATAGATGCGGTAGCGTTCAAAGAAATGAAAGAACTAATGGGGGAAACCTATCTGGAAGTCATTTCCATATGTCTGCAGGACTTCCCGGAACAATCTATGCTATTAGAGAGCGCTATTTTAAATAACAACGCTAATCAGGTCTTTAATATTGCTCATCGATTAAAAAGCTCCTGCAGTACCATCGGCGCCTTTGGTCTGGCTGAAAAAGCCAAAGCAATAGAACTAATTGGTCGTGAGGGTTCTACGCAAGGTGCAAATGAAGCATTTGCTGAATTGCAATCATCGTTAGAGGAAGTCCTGAACATTTTAAAAAAAGAAATTGACCAACAACACCCCTCTCCCGCATAAAAAATCAAACTACTGTATTTCGGTATTCAACTGGTGATTTTCCAGTCCATTTTTTAAATGCTCGCGAAAATGCGCTTTGTTCTGAAAATCCGATTAAAAAAGCGATATCACTCATTCGATTCACCGGGTTTTTGATGTATTGTTTTGCCATCATTTCACGAACGCTATCTAGCAAAAATCTAAAAGTCGTTTGATGTTCAAATAAACGGCGCTGCAAACTGCGCTCACTTAGATTTAGCTCGCTAGCCACCAGCTTATCGGTAACCTGACCGTCCGGCAGGTTTTCTAATATTATTAATTTAACCTGTTGTACAAGGTCGCCCTGTTTTATTTCGATGAGGTATTTCATTAACATCTCATCATGCATCAGGGCTATTTGTTTATTGGCTGAAGACAACTCTCTATCTGCATCCGCTCTGGCGATGGTTAAACTGTCCACCTCCGCATCAAAATGAATATCGGTCCGAAAGTAATCCGTTATGTCGTTTATGTTATCTGGTTTTGGGCGTGCCAGATTAATTTCTGTTGCCAGCAATTCGTCACCATA
>CAZYCY010000194.1:0-5070 GCA_964646145.1 uncultured Thiotrichaceae bacterium | reverse complement strand
AAAGCTTCGCCCTTCTTCTAGCGTGTCGTGAGAACTTTATTTTCATTTTACATCTTTCTATATTTCTTTTTTGGCTTTACAGTGAAAAACGGGGCAAAGGGAGGAAGACACCCGTCCCGCCATAAATATCTCTTCCATCCTGTACAAAAAAATAGCCTGTCCCCATTAACTGCTTATTTCTTCCACTTGTTACTTTTCTCTAGTCAAGCGAGCTGGAATTAAGCGCTTATCCAGTACACGCCAAATATTACTAATGGAGGCAACCCTGTTTTTCTGTATTTGTTTACGTTTGCGCCACATTCTGGGCAGCCCTTTTATGGCATCCCATTTAGCCCGAAGTATCACCTTTCCCAGCCCTCGCAAAGTAAACCAGACAATAGTAACAAGACTCATCATGATATGAATAGGGAGTAGCAACCAGAACAATACACCCGGCATATTTTTGATAAAAGTCCACACCAGATTCCGGTGACCATGATATACCGAGAAATCACTGTGTTGGCCGCCTGTCGTTGCAGAGCCTACATGATGCACGACAGCATCAGGTACATACATTGAGTGATAACCCGCTAACCGAAGTCGGAAACCTAAATCCACATCTTCAACATAACAAAAATAATCTTCATCAAAACCACCTACATCTATTACAGCTTGTCGCCGATATAAAACTGCGGCTGCACAAGGTGAGAAAATTTCTCTTTGTTTTAGATCAGTAGGTTTTTGCCGACAACCATGTCGATCACGCCATACTAAGCCAGAAATATGATAATTATCACCTACACCATCCAGGTATTCAGGATTGGATTGATCTAATTGCCGCGAACCAAATGCTGCTACTTGAGGGTTAGTTAATGCCGCCATTAGCAGGTTCTCTAGCCAATCAGATTCCGGAAACGCATCAGGATTAAGTAAAGCAATAAACTCAGAGTCACATTCAGCAATGAGACGATTATTGCCAGTAGCAAAACCCAGATTAGTATCGACTTTTAGCAGCTGAATATTTTCAAAAGGTTTAACAGTATTAATAGAGTCATCAGAACTTGCATTATCCAGCACTATTATTTGAATGGGTTTAAGGGTTTGCTTTGTCAGGTGCTTTATACATGTAGACAGCATCTCACCACTATTCCAATTCACTATTAACACTGTTACAGATACAACCTTGTCCTGAACAATACTCATTATAGGGCTTTCTTATTCTCAACCATCATATAAGTATCTTTCAGCTTTAGTATCAGCTTCAGGAAAGAACCAGCTTTCATAGTCCTGAAGAAAATAAACACCCTTCTTTACTTTGCCCGTAGAAAGAATTTTAGAAACCCACCGTGCTGTCGTCCAGTGAGTAGCAACAACGATATCGGATTCAGGAAAGTTTTTAATTAGCTCATGTTCATCTTTAAATAAGATAGGGCAAGAATATGATTTCCATTGCCTGGTCTCAGCATATTGGCGCAAAGCAATAATACGCGCATCAACCCCCAAAAGGACAAGTTCGTTAACCAGTTGAATCACGGATACAACACCTCCCGCAACGGTAATATTATGCAAAACATAAATGACGATTAATCGTTCCGGCGAGGTGAATTTCTTCACATATTCACCTGATACTACACTTTTCAGTATAAAAAGGTAACTCTAGTACACCACGGGCAACTGCTTTAGCAGTGCCAGCATAATTACCAGCCTGATATTGATCTCGTATTTTTCGGTAGGTCATTCTCATGGATGTCAGCGGAGTCCATCGTTGAGGCGCTGCAAACGATTCACGAATATAAGCTAGGGGATCTGTTTTTTGAAATACTTTAAATTGTTTTTTGTAAATACCCAACCATCGAAAATCAAAGATTTTCTTGATTACCCATGAGCTTCGCCAGCTTTAAAAGCCTGCCTGGCATAGACACTGTTCTTACTGCAACATAGGCAAAGCGAGGTATCATGTTCTCCAGCTGAAACCGTCTGTTATAGCGATAACAAAATTCAGCGAGATAACGCGGAAAATGTTTTGGGTATATTGCATGGTAAATATCTATTTTTGCATTTTTAACATTGCCTATCATTGTATTCACCCAGGCAAATTCTTTTTTTGTGACACTTTGATACCCGCCTCCTGTGACGATACTTATGTGTTGACAGCCTGCATCACGCACTGCTGAAAAACAAGCTAACCCATCTGAAATGACCGTGCTATCCGATTGTAAATGTTGTTTTGCCCAATGTGATACTTCTGTGAGCCTAAACCCTTTATTAACAACATTCATGTTCATGGCAATAGGGTGTCCTTCTGGAACGGTCTATGAATGTGGACGAGTTTTCCAGTATCCAGGTTTTCTACGATCGTGAGCAATAGCAGCAATTAGTATTTTTTGTTCTCGAATAAAGTAAGGAATGTAAAAGGGGGAAACTGGACAGTTGACACGACGATATCCTGCTGATAGCTCTCTCCAAAGCAATAGATCTTCAACAATGCGATCAAGTACACGAACAACCTCATCTCGAAAACGCTTACCTAATCCAGTTTCTTTGGTTTCATACCAGATTGCAGCTTCAATAAATTCCTCCTCAGCCTCCTCAAGAAATTCGATTATCATGTTTTCAAATGAAGATCCAGTTTTTTGAAAACCTCATCGGCAGAGCGTGAATGAATCTCCCCCAGATCATACTGAGCAATTCGATTACGAATTTCCTCGTCCCAGGCGACAATAACACCATTTGAAATATTTGGCTCACCAGCCGTAAGTAGTTTATGAGCCAAGGTAAGGCGCTGATCATCAGGCAGGAGAACAGCTTTCTGGAATAATTGATTCATCGAATTCATGCTTAACATTATAACAACCGTAATTATTATTGTCATGTTTAAACATTGGAATTGTTAAGAGTTAATATTCTGTCCGGTTTCTATGGATTCCTGAGGGGCGGCAATACTAAATATCACATTTTACCTTTGGGCCAGGCTTTTTCTTTTTCAAGTCACGATTAAGTAATAATTCCGTCATTTCAATAAAACTTTCACTTCCTAGCGGTCGTCCCGTTCTTTCGTGTTTCTCAAATTCTTCAATAGAATTTATTTGAGCCTCTAATAAATAACTTTTCCAGTCACCAACAAGGTTTAGTAGCTTATCTACATCAACAAGACCTAATTCGTCTTTTCCAGATAAATGCGCATGTACGCTACTCCAGGGATAATCCCACGCATAAGCGACCATTCCTGCTTTAACTGGATTTAACTCCACATAAGACGCAGCTCTTAACAACCAGCTCTCTTCCATCGGGAATGAGGAAAAACGTCCTTGCCATAAATACCCTCGCCACTTTTCACGAAAATTAATCATACGCGTGTAGCGACGGTGAATTTCCCCTATAGCCCGACTTAAATTTGAACTGCGTGTAGGGCAAACGATTAAATGAATGTGGTTTGTCATTAAACAATAAGCCCAAACTTCTATTTCTTCTTCCTTGCACCACTGCTTGAGTAACTTAATATAATACTGATCATCTTCTTCATGGAAAAAAACATCCTGCCTTCTATTTCCTCGCTGTATTATGTAGTGTGGATAATTTGGTAATATTACTCTCGCTAGTCTTGCCATAAAGATGAGTATATCATAATTAAGTATTGCGTCCCCCGAACTCACCTAGGGTTAAGATAAAAACTTGAAAAGTGTAACACAATGAGTTATAGTTAGTTCATGAGGAAGCTATGCACGAAATGGTTTATGAAGTGGGTAAGAAAGGCAAATTTGAGCAACCTTAATCTGCTTGAGGCTGTTGACAACCTTGAGAAAGGACTATCAGTTGCCGAGTTAGGCGGTAACCTTTTCAAAATTCGTGTAAAGCGTGCTGGCAAAGGAAAAAGCTCAGGATTCAGAACAATTGTCGTATACAAAAAAGAAGAGAAAGCCATTTTCCTTTACGGCTTCGGTAAAAATGAAAAATCCAATATAGACAAAGCAGAGTTACAATATTTCAAAAAATTAGGCAGTGATCTACTGGCACTTGATACCAAGCAACTCACTGACTCCATAGAAAGACAAATACTGTTTGATCTAGAGGAAACACAATGAGAGATTCAATCAAAAAAGCAATCGGTGAAACCGTCCAGGATATTATTAATTCAGGATTAAAGACTTCTTTTACAGAAAAAGAACTTAATTCTCTTGGAGTTACAATTCCTGAAGTTCAACTCACAGTCAATCAGATTAAAGAAATAAGGGAAAGTTTAAGTTTGAGCCAAACGGTATTCGCCAAATTATTAAATGTAAGCCCATCTTCAATAAGGCAATGGGAGCAAGGAAAAAGGCAACCAACTGGCGCTACACAAGTCCTTCTTGATTTATTAAAGAGGTCGCCACATATCCTTGACTATAGGCTCAGTGCTTGACATCCTCCCCAGATAATAGGTAATTCATGTTGAATACGGTCATAGTCATCTGGAAAACTAAAATACCAATAAAATAGCTATCGGTTAAAATTTTTATAGCCACAATGTTGTATCGTGTAAAATGTCGGACAACAATTCAGATATTTTTCACACCGATGTTTTTCAATGCGCCAGTCTACATTCCGCATTAAAAACCGATGAGCGCAAAAAGACTGGAAAGAAAAATATTATGGGAATCTCTTAGAAATAGATTTAATGTGAGACTACAACCAATTTATTCTAATTTACGCATAATACACAATACATACCGTACATTATCTAATACTTACACCTGATTTACGAATTTTATTTTCTATCTATGATAAAGTCTTCGTCGTTTTTTTCTAAATAATTAATCTTTACCTTGCTACCACGCAGTGCGTGGTAGCAAGGGAGAAACACTATATAGGGGGTACTCGCGTCAAGTGGATAGCCCCTTAATTAAATATTGTGTCCCCCGAACTTTGAACTTTTACTCCCGGAACTTTTCCTTGAGGTTTTCCAGATAGAAAAAGTAGTCATCATCGGCAAGAGAAACAGGTTCGTGATTATGATCACACTGGACTGGTTGTGTTCCTGCCCCCTGTGTACTATCTTACAGACCCAGGTTTTGCATTTTTTGCATACTGATGAATAATCGAGCCTATTAATGT
>CAZYCY010000193.1:0-5076 GCA_964646145.1 uncultured Thiotrichaceae bacterium | reverse complement strand
TAAGCGCTAAACCACTCGTTATGCGAGTGGATTATTTACTTTTTTCTTCTTTCTTGATAGTGCAATGCCAGCTAAACCAAGACCAAATAGTGCTAGTAAGGACGGTTCAGAAACCGGGGTAGCGCTACTATAAGCAAGTCCAGCGAGCCAGAAGTCTTGGCTACTACCTGATACAGATCGAATACGATAGCCATGCACAAGGTCGAAGCTGGTAAATTGAGTATCAGAGACAAAACCAAGAAAGGGGACTTGAGCATCTGGAGCTGAACTGTCATTCGGTCCTGTGAGACCAAGAACATCACTCAATAGAAAGCTTTGACCAAGTAGTAGAACGCCAAGCTCATGCACATTGAGATCTGGGGATGACATTGAATCATCTTGTAGACCTATTAAGGCAAAACCGAATGAAGGTAGATTAAATCTGACGGTAGCTCCATCGCTTGTGACAATATCACTGCTATCAACTTCACCTGCAAAAAATCCGGTTCCAGTTAAACCCTGGCGATCGCTATCATTGCCATGACCAATGATATCAATGGCTAGATCCCCAACAATATTGCCAGAAGAATTAGCACCAAAATCACTGGCAGCCCCGTCAAAAGTTTCATCAAAAATAGAGAATCCTGAAAGAGCGTTTTCCCAGGCTGTTCTGTCAGTATAAGTTGTAATTGCTATAGCAGATACATGACCTGGTACAAAAATTCCAATTAAAAAAATTGATATAAAAAAATTACGGTAAGCATATTTTTTCTTCATTTTAAAGTCTCCGTGTCTAAAAAATAAAATGCAAGCCACCTGGTGCAGCATAGCATCGTCAGTATTGGTATATTAGAAAAATGTTGGTGCTCCACGTTATATACAGAGCGGTTATACAAAGCGTCATATTTCATCAATTATATTGATAATGCATGATAATGATTTTCTACTGCAATAAATATGCTGGAAACGCTATCTAATTGATTTTAATGGAAATAATATTTATGATGTTTTTCATCCAGATTGAAAGTGTAAAAATAAACGACAATAATAGAAAAAAACCTAAACCGAGAGCACTGCAGTAGTTGTTCTATGTTATTAAATATAATGATATCAATAGTATACAATTATCTGTCAGGTGTTAAAAATCGTGACACTAGCATCGTGCTTCTAGGTAGGGATTAGGGAACAAACACAATCAAAAAACTCTGTATCTCTGTGTTTCCAGGGTAAGTTGGTCTCAATAAGCCGTGGCAGTCTATCGTTTTGAGCCTGAAGGTAGTATGAATGCTACCGTCAGCTTCTGCTTTGGTCTTTATGCGGAGGTATTCATGGCGCGACCATCTTTTGCTCGTAATCGCCACATCTGTGTGGCGTTACTATCAAAATGATAGACTCCATGGTTTATTGAGGGCTTACTCTTTTTAGACTGCTATGCAAAACCTACCTGATAAACTGTACACCGTAGATTCAATTGTTCAGCTTGAACAAATTGCCATCAAGCAATTCGGCATTCCTGCCTACACCTTAATGCAACGTGCGGGTAAAGCGGTATTTAATGTTATTCAAACAAAATATCCGCAGTGTAAAAGTATCCTGGTTTTATGTGGTGCGGGTAATAATGCGGGTGACGGTTATGTGCTTGCCAAACTGGCTAGACAGGCAGGTTATAAGGTTTATGTAATCAGCTTAATCGATACAGACGCCTTAACAAACGAAGCGGTACTTGCATATCAGGATTGGTTAAGTGTCGGTGACAGCGTGGGCAATGATGTACCGGATAAAGCGTTAATCAATGATGTAGATATTATTGTTGATGCGTTATTAGGCACTGGGCTTGTCCGTGAAGTTAGCGGTGAGTGGGCGCAGTGGATTGAGGCAGTTAATCATTCGCTCAAGCCGGTTGTTTCAGTTGATGTTCCCTCTGGTCTGCTTGCCGATACCGGTGTGGTTTCCGGTCATGCCATGGAAGCTGATGTCACAGTAAGTTTTATTGGTTTAAAGCAGGGCATGTTTACTGCGCAGGGTAAAGATGTCTGTGGTGAAATAATATTTAATGACCTTGCCGTGCCTGCAGAGATCTACCAGCAGGTTGAAGGTGAAGCACACTTGCTGCAAGAAGTTGATTATTCATTGTTGCCAAAACGAAAAGCATCGTCAAACAAAGGTTGTTTTGGTCATGTATTAATAGTGGGTGGTAATGTCGGTATGCCCGGTGCTGTGATTCTGGCTGCTAAGGCAGCGCTGCGCACAGGTGCTGGTTTGGTCACCATTATTACTGTCAGTGATAATTTGGCTGCAATTAGTTGCGCTGTGCCAGAGGCAATGATAAAAACCTGTGATGTCGATTCCTTGGCTGAGGTTTTTAGCACATCATTGTTGAATAGTGTGACGCATATAGCGATTGGTATGGGGCTGGGACAGGATAACTGGTCATTGGCACTATTGCGTTATTGTGCCGGTTTAAATAAACCTGTGTTAATTGATGCTGATGCATTGAATTTGATGGCGCAGCAAAAAATTCCTGTTAAATCTTCTGTTGTGGTAACACCGCATCCGGGTGAAGCCGCTCGATTGTTATCACAGAAGGTATCGTTATGCAGTGCAGATATTCAACAAAACCGTTTTGATGCAGTAAAAAAAATACAGCAGTTATTTAATGACAGTGAATCCTGTGTTGTTGTGTTAAAAGGTTCTGGCACGTTAATCTTTGACGGTCAGACATTAACAGTTTGTGCAAAAGGAAATGCGGCAATGGCAGCACCCGGCATGGGTGATGTGTTGAGCGGTATTATTATTGCATTGCTGGCTCAGGGCATTACGCATAACATTACGCATAACATTAAAATCAGCAGCAGCAGCGAAGCAGTGCAGTTGGGCGTTTGTTTGCATGCCTCAGCAGCACAATCTGTCACGCAAGATAAAACACGAGGCTTATTGGCTTCGGATGTTATTAATGCATTGCCAGAGGTATTGCAGTGAAATGAACAGTGAATAAAAAATTTTTCCTGGCAACAGAAACGCAACAAGTTGCTTTAGCCAGAAAAGTTGCGCAGTACCTTAGTTCATCATTTGTCATGTTATTGAAAGGTGACCTGGGCGTGGGTAAAACAACCTTTGCCAGAGGTTTTATTCATGCAAGTGGTTTTGACGGTGTCGTCAAAAGCCCAACCTATACCTTGGTTGAGCCATACCCAATTAGTCATAACCGCACCTGTTACCATTTTGACCTGTATCGAATAGCACATCCAGAAGAGCTGGAATTCATTGGTGCACGCGATTATTTTAATGAAACCGATGTCTGCTTAGTGGAGTGGCCGGAAAAAGCACAAGGTTTTTTGCCGCCTGCGGACTGGGTTTGTACATTTAGTCACCATAATGAAGGAAGAAATTTAATTATTTCTTCGCTAAGCAATAAAGGTAAAGACTTGATGTTGCAGGTCTTTTCTAAAATTTACTAGAGGAAAGTCTCGTATCTATATAAAAAATAATGAATTATGCTTGCATTATTTTGTAATTTTGCCACAATAGCATTATCTTGAATTAAAAATTACCTGGTCACATAAAAAACCAGGGTACGATGAGAAACATTCGGTAATCACGGGTCATCAATAAAAATGGAAACAGATCGTCGAAAATTTTTAAAAAATATAGCTGGGCTAAGCACCTTGGCTGCTTCTGCTGTACCTGGCGTTTCATTAGCCAGCACCTCCAGCACCTGGGTGAAAAATATTCGCCTTTCTAAAAACAAAGGTTATGTTCGTCTGGTTTTTGATCTGGACGGCATCGCCGATCATTCAATGTTTGCTCTGAATGAACCAGAGCGAGTTGTTCTTGATATTAAAAATGCGAAAATGCCGCATGGTATGGTGGATCAAGTACAGGCGAATTCTCTGATTCGTGGTATACGTAGTGGTGTTCGCAATAAAAATGATTTACGTGTGGTGTTTGATTTAAGTGAGTCCGTGAAGCCACGTAGTTTTTTACTCTCGCCTTCGAGTGAATCCGGATACCGCTTGGTCATTGATTTGCATGACAGCAAAAAATCAGTTGAGACATCTGCCAGGGCAAAAAACTCAGCTAAACGTGATGTCATTGTTGCCATTGATGCCGGTCATGGTGGTAGAGATCCTGGCGCTATAGGTCACTCTGGTACTCATGAAAAAACCATTACCTTGCAGATTGCCAAGCGTCTGGAAAAGCAAATTAATCAGCAGCGTGGCATGAAAGCAGTGCTTACTCGTAAAAACGACCGTTTTATGCGGCTACGAGATCGCATACAAAAGGCACGTGATTATAATGCTGACATGATGATTTCACTACACGCCAATTCATTTCATGATCCACGAGTGCGTGGCTCGTCCATTTTTGCTTTATCTGTAGATGGTGCCAGTTCAGAAAGAGCGCGTATGTTAGCGAAACAGGAAAATGGCGTCGATTTGTTATTTGGTGATGTGAGTTTTGCGGTTGAAGACAGAATGGTGAAAGAAGTTTTGTTTGACTTGTCCCTTACCGGTACCATTGAATCAAGTCTGGACATGGGTGGCGAAATTATTGCTCAGGTTAAAAACGTAAATCGTGTACATAAGAAACATGTGCAACAGGCAGGGTTTGCAGTATTAAAGGCACCAAATATTCCCTCCGTTTTATTTGAAACAGCCTTTATCTCGAATCCAAGAGAAGAAAAGAAATTACGCAGTTCGTCTCACCAGCAGAAATTGGCGCAAGCCATTACGCGTGGTGTGAGTAAATACTTTGCGCGCAGAGCGCCACCGGGAACCTGGTTGGCGGCTACAGAAGGAGAGGTTTTTGTAAACAATGGTGACGATATTAAAAGCATTGCAAAAAATAATAATGTTAAGGAAGAAGATTTGCGTGCACGCAATGCGCTGTATGCTGATAACCTGATGGCAGGACAGGTAGTTAAAATACCCGTGAGTTAAAATGATATAACAATAATAATAAAAGTACTTCCGGAAACTGCTAATGACCCTGTAAAGGGTCATTTTTTTTGCGTGCTAATTTAGGTCTTGCTGTTTTTTATGGTTCAGTTAAGAGCTTTTCTGGGTTCCAGAAAATTAAAAAGCTTCACAATTTGTA
>CAZYCY010000192.1:0-5076 GCA_964646145.1 uncultured Thiotrichaceae bacterium | reverse complement strand
GCGTTAAGTTCCGCATCTTATTTAATCCTGAGTCCTAAATGTTGCATGAAAAGACCTGAAACCATGCTCTCTTTCTGTCCTGTGCGTGCTTGGCGTGCGATCGATTTCTGAAACACTTCAGCTATAAATATTCTCGCCAATCACATGACCTATTCTGATAAGTATAATGGGCATCTCTAAAAATTCATGATAGGCATCTTCGTTCTTGAGTCTCTCAAGTACAAATATGCTCAAACAGAATTATGAGAGATGCCAGCGAATTAGAAAATGGCGTGGAAAATACGAATGTATTACACTAAAACACGCTTTTAAAACCACTATTTAGAGATAGACGATGAAATTAAGAGTAATTTAGGGTAACCTCGCCTACCATGCAGAAATCGTTACACCACTAAATAATGCCTGCAGTTAAAGATTTACTGATGCAGAACAATGGACGGTAAGCACAACATTAAAAGAGCGCTGGGCAAACAAGGGTGTAGAGATACAACCCGCTGATGACAGCGCTGACTGCACTACTACCATATTACAAGTGCATGCTGATAAAGAAACAGATTTACGGCAAGAAGCAAAAAAAAATAAAAACACACATCACGAGGTTACTGGACTCACATAAAAAACGCTTAGCTGCTTTATTTGCTCCAGTTTTGATTGTAACAATGTTGATCAAATCTGCTACAAACAATTAAGTTTCTGTGACCCTGGTAGACTCAATAATAAAAATGTTAAAAACCACGACAACCTTTGAGGACCATTATGAGCAAAATGAACGCATTCTATGCACAGTCTGGCGGTGTAACCGCAGTAATTAATGCATCAGCATGTGGTGTAATTGAAACCGCACGTAAGCATAAAGATAAAATAGGAAAAGTCTATGCCGGTAGTAGCGGCATCATCGGTGCTTTAACCGAAGAACTCATCGACACCAGCAAAGAAACCAAAGCCACTATTGCAGGCTTGCGTAACACACCCTCTGGCGCATTTGGCTCATGCCGTTTTAAACTCAAAAGCCTGGAAGAAAACAGAGCCGAATACGAACGCTTAATCGAAGTATTCAAGGCACACAACATCGGTTACTTCTTCTACAACGGCGGTGGTGACTCTGCCGATACCTGTTTGAAAATTTCTCAAATCGGTAAAAAAATGGGCTACCCTATCACTGCTGTACACGTACCAAAGACTGTTGATAACGATCTGCCCATAACTGATAATTGCCCAGGTTTCGGCTCAGTTGCAAAATACATTGCGATTTCAACCATGGAAGCCAGCTTCGATGTTGCCTCAATGTGCAAAACCTCAACCAAAGTATTCGTACTTGAAGTAATGGGCCGTCACGCTGGCTGGATTGCAGCAGCTGGTGCAATGGCATCTACCGAAACTCACGAAATCCCTATCGTTATTTTATTTCCTGAAGTGAAATTCGATCAGACAAAATTCCTTAAAAATGTCGATGATAAAGTTAAACAATTTGGTTATTGCACCGTGGTTGTTTCTGAAGGTGTTGCCTGGCCAGATGGTAAATTCCTCGCTGAAACAGGTTTGAAAGATGCCTTTGGTCACAGCCAGCTAGGCGGTGCAGCACCGGTTGTAGCCAGCATGATTCAGGAAAAACTGGGACTCAAATACCACTGGGCTGTAGCGGATTACTTACAACGTTCAGCACGTCACATTGCTTCTAAGTCAGATGTTGAGCAGGCTTATGCCACCGGTAAGGCAGCTGTCGAATATGCCATCAAGGGTCACAATGCGGTGATGCCAGCCATTAAACGCACCAGCAACAAACCATACCGCTGGAAAATTGAAATGGCACCGCTGAAGAAAGTGGCTAACGTTGAAAAAATGATGCCTAAAAGTTTCATTTCAAAAGATGGTTTTGGCATC
Source organism: uncultured Thiotrichaceae bacterium (assembly GCA_964646145.1). Classification (GTDB taxonomy): domain Bacteria; phylum Pseudomonadota; class Gammaproteobacteria; order SZUA-229; family SZUA-229. Next base: position 3,195 of record CAZYCY010000192.1, on the reverse strand, counting down.
ACCAACAAATGCCGTGAATATTTAGAACCTTTAATCAGAGGCGAAGAATATCCGGCATACAACAGAAATGGTTTGCCAAAATATGTGCAACTAAAAAAAGTAATGGTCGATAAGAAATGTGAGCCATTCGAGATCTAAATGGTGTTGAATGCTTTTTACAGATATTAAGTTCTCAAACTTGATCTATATCATGACACTGGACAAAGTGCGTGGATTAATATCCATGCACTTTGTCAGTGCCTTTAAAAGCTAAAAAAATAAATAAGAGAAAAAACATGAAACTGATTTTATTAGGTGGTCCCGGCGCAGGCAAAGGTACGCAAGCGGGATACATCACAAAAAAATACAACATCCCTCAAATTTCTACCGGCGACATGTTACGTGCTGCAGTAAAAGCAGGAACCCCGATGGGTCTGCAAGCAAAAAAAGTCATGGATGCCGGCGGTCTGGTGACGGACGAAATAATTCTTGGTTTAGTAAAAGACCGAATAACAGAAGATGATTGTGCAAACGGTTTTTTGTTCGATGGTTTCCCGCGTACGCTACCACAAGCAGATGCACTTAAAGAACAAGGTGTTGAAATTGACGGCGTAGTAGAAATTGATGTCGACGACACTGAAATCATCAAACGCATGTCGGGTCGCCGAGTTCATCTTGCCTCGGGTCGAACTTACCATGTTGTTTTCAACCCGCCAAAAGTTGAAGGCAAAGATAACGAAACCGGTGAGGATTTAATACAACGTGATGACGACCAGAAGGAGACTGTAAAAAAACGTCTTGAAGTGTATCACGATCAAACCGAACCACTGATTGATTACTACACCAATTGGGCAAACTCATCTGAAGCTAATGCGCCTAAGTACCACAAAATTGCTGGTATCGGTGGCGTAGAAGATATCCGCGATTCTATTTTTAACGCTTTGTCTAATTAATCAAAAAGCCCTGTTTGTCAGGGCTTTTTGATGCATTAACTATTAACTATCCTTAAAGGAGACGACTCTATGTATATTGAGATTATAATAGCCCTGACCTGTGGACTAATCGCCATTGCTTATGGAATTATCACAGCGAAACACATACTTAAAAAACCCATGGGTAATGAAGACATGGTGCGCATACAACAAGCCATCCAGGAAGGCGCTGAAGCCTACATGAAGCGCCAGTACACTGCTATCGCGGTAGTTGGTGTCGTGGTCTATGTCATCATTTTGTTTGCACTGAACGCCAGCACTGCCATGGGCTTTGCTGTTGGCGCCATTTTTTCCTCTTTAGCTGGCATCATTGGCATGAGCGTATCGGTACGCGTTAACTCGCGCACTGCCGAAGCCGCACGCGATGGTATTGCCCCGGCATTAAACATCGCCTTTAAAGGCGGCGCTATCACCGGCATGCTGGTGGTTGGTCTTGCCCTGCTAGGTGTTGCTGGCTATTATGCCATTTTAATGGCATTAGGTTTTGAAATGAAAGAGGCCTTGCATGCATTGATTGGTCTGGCGCTAGGCGGCTCTTTAATTTCTATTTTCGCACGATTAGGCGGTGGCATTTTCACCAAAGGCGCCGACGTTGGCGCCGACATCGTGGGTAAGCTTGAAGCCGGTATACCAGAAGATGACCCACGCAACCCTGCCGTAATCGCTGATAATGTAGGCGATAATGTGGGCGACTGTGCGGGCATGGCTGCTGACCTTTTTGAAACCTATGCAGTAACACTGATTGCGACTATGTTATTAGGGAGTATGTTACTTATAGACGGGGGTCACCTTGCTGTTACCTATCCGTTAATGCTGGGCGCTGTGTCAATTATTGCATCAATTATTGGCACCTACTTTGTAAAAACAAACGATGGCAAAAAAATAATGAGCGCGCTGTATAAAGGCACAATTGTCTCAGCCATATTGTCAGCTATCGGTTTCTATTTTGTCACCACCTATATGATGGCAGACTTTGCAAGCATTAAAGGCGTTGAAAATTACACAACGATAAACCTGTTTTTTGCTGCACTCATAGGGCTGGCTTTAACCATAGCCATGATTGTCATTACAGAATATTACACCGCTACCAAGTACCTTCCGGTTCGTCGCATTGCCGAAGCCTCGACTACCGGCGCTGGCACTAATGTTATTGCCGGTCTTGGTATTGCAATGAAATCAACCGCACTGCCGGTACTTGCTGTTTGCGCCGCTATTGCAGGCGCCCATCAGCTTGCCGGTTTATACGGCATCGCTATTGCTGCAACCGCCATGTTATCCATGACCGGTATCATCGTAGCACTCGATGCCTACGGACCGATTACCGATAACGCAGGTGGTATTGCAGAAATGGCAGAGCTGCCTGAAGACGTTAGAAAAACCACCGATCAGCTTGACGCTGTAGGCAATACTACTAAAGCTGTCACCAAAGGTTATGCCATTGGCTCTGCTGGTTTAGCTACCCTGGTGCTGTTTGCTGATTACACCTTTGCCTTAAAAGCGCTGGACAAAGTTGGGGAAGTTGCGATGACATTTGATTTATCCAATCATATGGTCATCATCGGTTTATTAATTGGCGCTTTAATACCTTATTTGTTTGGCGCTTTAGCAATGGAAGCAGTAGGACGTGCGGCCGGCGAAATTGTTGTAGAAGTACGTCGCCAGTTCAAAGAAATGCCTGGCATTATGGACAGAACACAAAAACCGGACTATTCAAAAGCTGTCGATATGCTGACCAAATCAGCCATCAGGGAAATGATGCTACCTGCATCATTACCTATTGCCGTGCCAATTATAGTTGGTTTAACACTAGGTCCACAGGCACTAGGTGGTCTGCTAATTGGTAGTATTGTTAGCGGTATATTCATGGCAATCTCCATGACTACTGGTGGTGGCGCATGGGATAATGCTAAAAAATATATCGAAGACGGTCATCACGGTGGTAAAGGTTCTGAAGCGCATAAAGCAGCCATTACTGGTGACACTGTAGGCGATCCGTACAAAGATACAGCGGGACCTGCAATTAATCCATTAATCAAAGTAATTAACATTGTTGCTTTAATGATGGTGCCATTGCTACCCGTGTTGTAATTTAAAAAAATTAACTCTACACATAAAAAAGCCGGATCATTTTATGATTCGGTTTTTTTGTGTCTGTACCACTATCCCTGCTTCTGATTATTGAAAACAGACTCAAGCGAAGACGAGTTTAAAAAGAATGGGTATT
>CAZYCY010000191.1:0-5090 GCA_964646145.1 uncultured Thiotrichaceae bacterium | reverse complement strand
AACCCCTGTTGCCGGGATGAAAACCCGGTGTCCTAGGCCTCTAGACGATGGGGACACACGCGTTGTAATATCATCGTTCAGGCCCTTATTACAACGGGCGGGAAGTGTACTGGGGAATGAGCCTGAGGTCAATACCTTCTCCTGGAATAATGTCATGAAAAAATCTCAAATTAACATATCATATAAGTTTATAAATCATACCCGGCATTACCCTGCAACCCACCACTATGTAAAGCAACTATTGTTGTACCGTGCTTAAAGGTTTTAGTTTCTATGCGTTTAAATAAGCCATAAAACATCTTGCCGGTATAAACTGCGTCCAGCGAAAAACCATGTTGAGTTTGAAAGTTCTGCATAAAGCCAATCAATTTATCATTTATTTTGGCATAACCTCCAAAATGAAAACCGGTCTCTATGTACCAGCTTGCCTCCGAAATTTCTTTGTTTAGAAATATTCTGACTTCATCAGTCAGGAACGCGCCACCTTTAAGCGCGCTAAAACCGATGGCTTTTTGCTCTGGTTTGAGAGCGGATATCAAGCCAGCGAGGGTTCCACCGGTTCCGCTGGCGCAGCAAATGACATCAAACTGCCGCGTCATTTGATTGCTGATTTCATTCACTATTTCTTCACAGCCCTTTACCGCCAGGGTGTTGCTGCCACCTTCAGGCAATATATAAATATGACCAAACTGATGTTTTAATTTATCGAGGAATTGTGCTTCATTTTTTTGCCGATACTCGGTACGAGTGATGTAATGCAGCTGCATACCACATGCTGTGGCAAAAGATAAGCTTGCGTTGAGAGGTGAATGTCGCTCGCCACGAATAATACCGATGGTTTTAAAGCCAAAATGCTTACCCGCTGCGGCAGTGGCATAAATATGGTTTGACCACGCACCACCAAATGTTAACAGGGCATCAAACTGGTTTTCTCTGGCATAGATCAGGTTGTATTTTAGTTTACGCCATTTGTTGCCGCCAAACTGAGGGTGAATCAAATCATCACGTTTAACGTAAAGTGTTATGCCCGCGTTATCAAGTAAGGGGCTGTGTAAGCGTTGTAGAGGGCTGTCAGCTAATGCAACAGAGAATGACGCTGGTGTGCTGTTAGCGTGCGACCACATGTATTACTGTGGAATATTCAAAAAAAACGACACGGTCATCATAGGTCCAGCGAGTGATGGGCGGTTTGCCAACGCTTTCTGATATAGCAATGGGACGTCCGTAAGCGGCTTGAACTCTGTCCATGCTCATGCCACGACGCGGGAAATCAAGCAACTGGATTTTAATGCTTTCGCCTGGCTGCATTTCCTTTGCAGGCAATTGTACGACATCACCTGCTTGACGAGACTGCTGGCTTTGCTGCTGCATCATTAGCTCAACCGAGGATTTTAATGGCTCAGGTGGTGTTAAAGATGGAGTTTCTTCTGGGGACGCTATGGTTTTGCTGCCGTGTTGATTAGTTTCTTCCATAGCCGGGCGATTGGCAAATGCGCTGGAGGTGAAAAAAAGCGCAGCCGTTATCAGCACCAGGTTAAGCCTGTTTTGAAGGACCATTGTTTGCCTGCATTGTTTTGTTTGTAAGTTGATGCCCATGTGTTCGTCGTGCGATATCTGGTTTTTATAATACATGTAATTGTAGCACTAGAATAAAAAAGTGCTGATGAGGCACTAATCATCCTTAAAAAACCAGTTAAATCGTAGCGAGGATGGCTAAGGTGCTGAAGGTTAAGGTCTCTAGTTAAATTTTTTCATTACCAGACAGGCGTTAGTGCCGCCAAAGCCAAAGTTATTTGACATGGCAAGATTGATATTAACATTATCCTGACGTTTACAAATAATAGGCATGCCATTAGCGCTTTCATCCATGGTCTCAATATTAGCCGATGCCTGAATAAAGTTGTGCTGCATCATCAGCATGGTGTAAATGGCTTCCTGAGCACCGGATGCGCCAAGCGAGTGGCCCGCCAGCGATTTACTGGAACTGATAGCCGGAACATTGTCGCCAAAGGTTTCTTTAATGGCATAAAGCTCTTTTGAGTCGCCCACTGGTGTGCTGGTGCCATGAGAGTTGATGTAGTCCAGATTCTCCTCAATACCGCTCATCGCCATCTGCATGCAACGAATAGCACCTTCACCAGAAGGCGCAACCATATCAACGCCATCGGAAGTCGCACCATAACCCACCAGTTCTGCGTAAATGGGTGCGCCCCGTTTAAGCGCATGTTCAAGCTCCTCTACCACCACCGTTGCACCGCCGCCAGCAATAACAAAGCCGTCACGGTTTGCATCATAAGTGCGGGAGGCTTTTTCCGGGGTTTCATTGTATTTGCTTGAAAGTGCGCCCATGGCATCAAATAACATGCTCAGAGACCAATGCTCTTCTTCGCCGCCGCCAGCAAAAATGATGTCCTGCTTGCCCATTTGAATCAGTTCATAAGCGTTGCCGATACAGTGTGTGCTGGTAGCGCAGGCTGAACTGATTGAGTAGTTAACGCCCTTGATGTGAAACGGCGTTGCCAGGCAGGCAGATACGGTGCTGGCCATGGTACGCGGCACCATGTAAGGACCAACACGGCGAATACCTTTCTCGCGCAGAATATCAGCAGCTTCAACCTGGTTAGCTGAGGAAGCACCACCTGAACCCATGATAATGCCGGTGCGAACATTCGATACCAGACTGTCGTCCAGTTTTGCATCAGCAATTGCCTGCTGCATGGAAATGTAGGCAAAAGCCGCTGCGTCACCCATAAAGCGCTTTACTTTACGGTCGATAAAATCAGCAGTATTGATATCAATGCTGCCAGCAACATGGCTGCGCATGCCAACATCTGCATATTCCTGTTTAAACTTAATGCCCGAACGACCCTGTTGCAGTGATTCTAACACGGTATTTTTATCGTTACCGAGACAGGAAACAATGCCAATACCAGAAATTACTACTCTTCTCATTACTACCGGTTTCATAATAATACCCTAAAAATTTTCAGTTGAAGTAAATAGACCGACACGTAAATTTTTTGCTGTATAGATTTCACGACCATCAATTGACATGCTAGCATCAGCAATTCCCATAACCAATCCGCGAGCAATAATGCGTTTAATATCAACCTGATATTGGACCAGTTTTCCTGTGGGCAGTACCTGACCAGTGAATTTGACCTCATTTACACCTAATGCACGACCACGACCGGGATGACCCAGCCAGCCAAGATGGAAACCTACTATTTGCCACATTGCGTCTAATCCAAGACAGCCCGGCATTACCGGGTCATTCTTAAAGTGGCAACCGAAAAACCATAAATCGGGGTTAATATCCAGTTCAGCTTTAATTTCACCTTTACCATAGGCACCGCCATGGTTAGCGATATGCGTAATACGATCCATCATTAACATGTTAGGAGTCGGCAACTGTGCATTACCGGAGCCGAACAACTCGCCCTGACTGCAAATTAGTAATTCTTCGTAGCTATAAGAGCTGGGTCTAACCGTTGTTTCCTCATTTGCAAGCATAATATCTCTCAGTTTGTTAAAATTATGCCCATCCTTTGGTTCGTTAACGACACATCCGTGTGCCACTACTCCATTGGATGGACGACTATAATCGCATTGTGGCGCAAGCAGCCAGGAAAGCGATGCGGTAAAATTTCAGATTGTTAATTTTATCTGAAAAGCCTACATGATGAAATGATTTTGACTCACTTCTGAGAAGTATTAAACCATATGACACACACACCAAGATGCAAGATTTACTGTTTATAATTCTGATTTTAGCCGTTTCCTGGTATTGGTGGGACACACAACAGTGTAATGAGATTGCATTGGCGGCGTGCAAACGAAAGTGTATGAATGCCGGACTTCAGCTTTTGGATGCTACCGTTATTCGACAACGCTTGTGGTTACGAAAAGGTTCATCCGGGATACAAATATGCCGATTGTATAGTTTTGAGTATGATGATACTGAGGTGTCTGACACTGAAATTTCAGTATTTACTCATCAGGAATTCGGCGAACGGCAACAAGGTTACATTGTTTTGATAGGTAAACAGGTGGTGGAAACCAAATTACCGCATGAAGATGCTGAAGGTGGGCATAGCTAACGCTGCAAAAGATGGAGTAAGGTACAGGGTGTGTAGTGCTAACACACCTAAGGATAGGCTTCAGCAGAGCTTCCTAACATGAGTCAACTCTTATTGCACGGCATAAAGAACTGTCTGCCGTGCAATAAGGGTTGGTTTAGTGAGTGTAAAAACGGTTGCTAAAACGCAACCGTGCTGCACGAGTTTCACCATCCGGGATTACTTTTATATCAAACCTGAGAAATTCGCCATGACTTATTTTTGTGTCAGCCAGGTAATAAATGGCAGTTTCTGATTTGATTTCTTTAAATTCCAACTTTTTTAGTTGTCCGGCTAAATTGCTGGCATGCCCGGTTACTTTTGCGCTGGTGGATCTACTAGTGGTACCCAGGACATTTCTCAGTACCGAAATATTGATAAGAACACGATTGTTAGCTCGCGTCAGACCATACTCTTTTGCTACTTCAGGTAAAATCATATCACTCCTGAAGGCATTGTAATGTATTACGTAATCACCAAACCTCTTCGAATTCTCAGCGTAGCTATTCAAACTGGCTAGCGATAAAGTAAAAATAAATAATAACTTAAAAAGATTGTTGATTAGAGCATGCATAGGGTTTCCTCTCGATGTGTCTTTATTGTTGTGGTTATTGTGACTTTAGGGTACCTCTATTAATTCTAGATGTGAAGACTGAAATTCAAAATATGTCAGATTGAGGTGCCCGATATTATCAATATGGGCACGTGAGCGAACTGTTGCGAAGATTTGCAACGAAAATATGGCATATTTTGGACTCAAGATTCATCTTCACGAAAAGTGACACACGGATGTGTCGTTTACGCACCTAAGGATGGAATTAATAGAGGTGCCCTATAGTTTAGGCTAAAACGATTCGTCAGTTATTTATACTTCACACACTCAGGGCGACATTATATCTGCTCGCCCCTAAACAACTGCTATTTAGCATTTTTTATTATTTCAAGTAAGTGCTGCCCCAAACACTGATAACG
>CAZYCY010000190.1:0-5121 GCA_964646145.1 uncultured Thiotrichaceae bacterium | reverse complement strand
AAGAACGTGGTATGACAGAAAAAAAGGGGGTGTGCAAATTAGCTAGGAATTCTAGTATTCTGGCGGGTGTGATTACACTGATGTAAATGAAAAGATTATTTGATTTGACTTTGGCAGTTGTAACCGCCTGCATTCTTGTTGTACCCATAAGTATTATCGCGCTATGGGTTAAATTAAGCTCCAAAGGCCCAGTTTTATATTGGTCGAACAGGGTGGGCATTAATAACTCAATTTTCAAAATGCCAAAATTCAGGAGCATGAAAGTGGATACTCCGGCAGTAGCCACGCACTTGTTGCAAGATCCAAAAAGCGTGTTGACACCGATTGGGGATTTTCTCCGTAAATCAAGTTTGGATGAATTACCACAATTATGGTGTATTTTGAAAGGTGATATGAGTTTTGTCGGGCCTCGTCCGGCCTTGTTTAATCAGGATGATCTGGTGGTTTTACGCACAAGCCATGGCATACACAAGCTTGTACCAGGGTTAACTGGCTGGGCTCAGGTTAATGGTCGAGATGAATTGCCCATTCCTGAAAAAGTGGCTGTAGAGGTGGCATACCTGCAAAAAAAATCCTTCTGGTTTGACCTTAAAATATTGTGGATGACAGTGTTAAAAGTTGTTCAACGAACTGATGTGGCTCATTAGCATGTAGCTGGATAAAAAAGGCCCGTTCTTTTCAGCTTGCATCAGGATCTTGAGAACTCCATCGCTAACTGTTTGCCTGCGTAGCTTACAGGGTGATGAAATCCTGGAAATTTTGTGAGGTACTGTTGAGTCGGGTGAAAGGGATGTCTCTTCTTATTAATGTGCTGACTCTCAGATTTTTTTACCGCTCAGGCACAACTTGCCGACTACAGAATAGAAAGAATGCTTAGGCGACGACTATTTTGAATAATAATCGCTGATGTTCTATACTTGGTCAGTCAAATATTTAAACTTCCTGTGTTCTGGACGGATAGCATCAATATTACCTCCCGAAATAAGAAAAAACTACTGTTAGTGTGCTGTGACATTTTGTTGATTCCTACTGGATTATGGCTGGCTTTTTCGTTGCGGCTGGGCGAGTTTTATATACCAGAAGGCGGCATTCCTTATCTATTCCTGTTAGCACCACTAATTTCTGTTCCTGTTTTTATTCGTTTTGGCTTATATAACGCGATAATCAGATATATTGGTTTCCATGCGCTGTGGGCTGTGATACAGGCAGTTTCACTCTATGCCTTACTGTGGGGCGTGCTGGCCTTACTGAGTGGTGTCGAAGGCATTTTGCCTCGCTCAGTTATACTCATTAACTGGGTTATTGCTATTTTGTTAATCGGTGGCAGCAGGATGCTGGCCAGGTGGTGGTTATCAGGTGTGAATCCTTTACAAAGAGTTAATTCGCTGAGTGCATTAAGAGCAAGTAGAAGAAATGTGGTGATATATGGTGCAGGCTCAGCAGGTATTCAACTGGTCAGTGCTCTCTCCTTCGGTTCGGACTATAAGCCGATCGCTTTCATCGATGATGATAGAAGTCTTAAAAATCATCAAATTAATGGTTTTCGAGTTTATCCCTTTAATTATCTTGGATTTTTGGTTGAAAAACACAAAGTGACGGATGTCTTGCTGGCTATTCCGTCTGCTTCAAGAAGCCGTAGAAATAAAATAGTAAGTACGCTTGAATCTTATCCTGTTCATGTACATACCCTGCCGAGTATTGACGAGCTGGCTCAGGGAAAAGTGAAAATTGATGATATTCGAGAAGTTGAAATTGAAGATTTATTGGGACGAGATTCGGTAAGCCCTGACCCTGATCTGCTGCATGCAAATATAACAAATAAAAAAGTTCTGGTAACTGGTGCGGGTGGTTCCATTGGCTCTGAATTATGCCGACAGATAATACAGCTAGAGCCAGATTGCTTAATCTTGTTTGATTGCAATGAATATGCTTTATATTCTATTGAAAAAGAATTAAAAAGTCTGCTAAGGAAAAACTCAGGCACCAGTGGCTCCGGTGCCGAAAATGATGAGGCGGTTTATTCTGCAGTAAAAATTATCCCTATTTTAGGCAGTGTTTGCGATCAGAGTAGAATGGAAGGAGTTTGTGATGCTTACGGCGTTCAAACCATCTATCATGCTGCTGCCTACAAACATGTGCCATTGGTTGAGAGCAACCCTGCTGAGGCAATCAAAAATAATATATTTGGTACTTTTTATGCAGCGCAGGCAGCGATAAAAACAGGGGTGCAGACATTTGTCTTAATCTCTACTGATAAAGCCGTGCGTCCGACAAATACCATGGGCGCGACAAAACGCTTTGCAGAGCTTATTTTGCAGGGGCTTGCGCAGAAATTGATAAATAATAAGCATCCTGCAACACGGTTTTGCATGGTTCGCTTTGGTAATGTTTTAGACTCATCCGGCTCTGTTGTTCCATTGTTTCGAGAACAAATTGCCAATGGTGGACCGGTTACGGTTACCCATCGCAAAATTATTCGATACTTCATGACCATACCAGAAGCAGCACAGCTTGTTATCCAGGCAGGTGCTCTGGGTCGATATGATGGCAAGGGCGGTGATGTATTTGTTCTTGATATGGGCGAACCAGTAAAGATATTTGAACTGGCTAAAACACTTATTCATCTGTGTGGTTTAGAGGTAAAAGATGACGAGCATCCACACGGCGATATAGAAATACGCTTTACTGGCTTGCGACCGGGTGAGAAATTGTATGAAGAGTTGTTGATTGGCGACAATGTAATCCCAACCAAGCATTCTTTGATTATGCGTGCACAGGAGGAGATTCTGCAATGGGGTGAAATACAGCAGTTTTTAAATGACTTTGAAGATGCGTTGCGTATTTGTGACCAGGAAAAAATCAGAGCGTTGCTGCTAGCGGCGGTAAGTGGTTACAAGCCTCAGTGTAATATTGAAGATATGCTTTATAAACAGCGAGAATTGCTTGCTAAAGAAAGCAATGTTGTTGATATTAAAGCGCTGAAATAAGTGGAGAAAATGTATAAGAGCCAGCAGTATATATTCTTCGTGTTCAAGAGCTGCCCCGACTTATTGAGAAGTTACCACGAAACATGCCTATGCATTTGATTCAAAATAATTTTATTGAGGAATGAAATCTAATACTTTTGCTGAAAAGAACATAAAAAACGTAAATTTTACCTATTTTTTTGCACTCTTTGCGTCTTTTGCGGCTAAATCATTCGCCAGGCAGCTTAAATAACTTTTTTATGAGCTACTAAGGAGAAGGCTGATTAGCCAACATAAATATACATGCCTCTGCATTTAAATTCAGGTATATTCAAAAGAGCGGAGGGTTCAATAATTATCCAGCTCTGCGTTGTAGCTTTTGGCAAGTGGGCAGCCATTGCCTGCGAACTACGCCTTGATCTGAATAATTATTGAACCCCTGAATGCCGGGTAATCATCTTTCTCCTTAGTAAATGCAGAGGCACGTAACGAAATGAACACAACAGCAAAAGAACACCTGCCTGAAACCGTTGCTGCCATTGATCTTGGCTCAAATAGTTTTCATATGATTGTTGCACGTCTTGAGCAATCCGGAACGCTCTCCATTATTGATCGTTTACGTGAAAATGTTCGTCTCGGTGGTGGTTTGGATGAAGAGGGCATCATTGATGAGCGCACGCAAAGTAGAGCATTTGAATGCCTGGAAACCTTCGCCCAGCGGATACGGGATCTACCAAATTCAGCAGTAAGGATTGCCGGTACAAATACCTTTCGTGTTGCAAAAAACGCGCAGGCGTTTGTAAAAAAAGCAGAAGCCATATTGAATCATTCCATCGAAATTATTGGCGGTCGAGAAGAAGCTCGACTCATCTACCTTGGTGTCGCTCATGGTCTGGCAACAAAAAATGGCAAACGATTAGTGATTGATATTGGCGGTGGTAGCACCGAGCTTATTATTGGTCGAGGCATGAAGCCAAAACATCGTGAGAGTCTCTATACTGGCTGCGTCAGTGCAAGCAAACGCTTTTTTCCTAATGGTAAAATCAGCAAAAAAGCCATGAAGGCAGCGGAGCTGGACGCCGCGCTAATTCTATTGCCACAAGCAGCAGATTTCAAAGCTGGTAAATGGGATGAGGCTATCGGTTGCTCCGGTACCATAAAAGCCATCGCCAGCATGGTTCATCAGCAGGGCTGGTGTCTGGATGGCATCAGTTATAAATCATTGCAAAAATTACGTGATGCATTTATTGATGCAAAAAATATAGATAATTTAAAACTTGCAGGTTTAAGTGAAAATCGAACGCCAGTTATTGCCGGTGGTTTGTCGGTCTTGTTAGCGCTGTTTAAAACATTGAAAATTGAACAAATGCAGGTTTCCGAGCAGAGTATGCGCGAAGGTCTGCTCTATGATCTGGTGGGTCGTATAACGCACCAGGATGTCAGAGATGCAACCGTAGAAGCCGCTATGACGCGCTGGAGCGTTGATATCGAACAGGCAAAACGTATTACTGATACAGTTGAACGCTTATACCACGTAAGCTCAAGCCAATGGACTACCAATGTCGGGCATATCAAACCACTGCTTAAATGGGCATCCATGTTGCATGAAATCGGGCTTCAGGTTTCACATAACAATTATCACAAACATGGCGCCTACATATTAGCCAATGCTGACATGCAGGGGTTTTCTCAACAGGAACAGGCATTATTAGCGGCGCTGGTTTTATCGCATCGCAGTAAATTCCGTACCGAACACTTCGAACAACTGATGCAGCCCTTCATTCAAGCTGGCAAACAGATGTGCGTACTTTTACGCATCGCGGTACTTTTACACCGTGGTCGAGCCGATCAATTGATTCCAGAAATAGGCTTTACCGTTAACAACAAAAATGTTGCTTTACGTTTTCCAGAAGGCTGGTTATTTGCACACAGCATGACGCAAGCCGATTTAATGAAAGAAGTTACTTATCTGGATGGTGCTGGATATACATTAAGCTTTGAGTAATCGTACAACCTTATGACCGCACTATTTATAATGTGGCTGGCAACCGCCGCAGGACTTGGTATCGCCACCCTGATCATTCCAGGTATTAAAGCAAATAGCTTTTTAGCTTTTATAGTTGCCGCTGCTGTATTAGGTCTGATCAACGCATTT
>CAZYCY010000189.1:0-5131 GCA_964646145.1 uncultured Thiotrichaceae bacterium | reverse complement strand
CTTTATGACACAGTTAATTGATCAATCAGCAAAAAAAAATCAAACATGCAAAAACCAGAGTTTATAGATTATTCAACCATGCCTGATGAGCGCGGACATTTTGGTGTCTACGGAGGTGCTTTCGCCCCAGAAACGTTAATGCAGGCATTAGATGAATTACGTGATGCCTATGAAAAAATAAAAACCGATGCAGTTTTCCAGGCGCAATTTGATGAGGATCTGGCGCAGTACGTTGGTCGTCCCAGCCCACTGTATTTTGCCGAGCGCTTAACGCAGCAAGTTGGTGGTGCACAAATTTTTCTTAAACGAGAAGATTTAAATCACACGGGCGCGCATAAAATCAACAACACCATTGGACAGGGACTGCTGGCTAAAAAAATGGGTAAAAAACGGGTCATTGCCGAAACCGGTGCTGGTCAGCATGGTGTAGCAACCGCCACTGTTGCCGCACGCTTTGGTATGGAATGCGTGGTTTATATGGGCGCAGAAGATATTGTGCGCCAGGCACCAAATGTGTATCGAATGAAATTACTGGGTGCAAAGGTGGTGGCAGTCGAGTCCGGTTCAAAAACCCTTAAAGATGCCTTGAATGAAGCAATGCGTGACTGGGTGACCAATGTGGATGATACCTTTTACATCATTGGTACAGTCGCTGGTCCTCATCCTTATCCTGCGATGGTGCGTGATTTCCAGACCATTATTGGGCGTGAAGCGAAATCACAAATGCAGCAACAACACGGCTGTTTGCCTGATGCGCTGGTGGCCTGTGTTGGCGGTGGCTCGAATGCGATTGGTTTATTTCATCCCTTTCTGCAAGATGAAAAGGTAACTATGCATGGTGTTGAAGGCGGTGGTCTGGGAGTGGACAGTGGCAAACATGCCGCGCCTTTATGTGCCGGCAGCCCCGGTGTATTGCACGGTAACCGCACTTACTTGATGGAAGATGAAAATGGTCAGATTATAGAAACGCACTCTGTTTCTGCAGGTCTGGATTATCCCGGTGTAGGACCGGAGCATTCCTGGTTAAAAGATATAGGTCGAGTAAATTATGTTGCCGCTACTGATGATGAAGCGCTTGAAGCATTTCATATCTTAACCCGGGTTGAAGGCATTATACCCGCGCTGGAGTCCAGTCATGCTGTTGCCTATGGCATGAAGCTGGCAGCGACTATGAATTTTGATCAGCGTATTATTATTAACCTGTCTGGACGGGGCGACAAAGATATTAATACTATAGCTAAAATTGAAGGCATAAAAATTGAAGGTGTGGCATTGTGAGTCGCCTGGTAAAGTGTTTTGACACGTTAAAAAGAGAATCGTCTACAGCATTAATCCCCTATGTGATGACAGCCGATCCAGTGCCCGAAATCACTTTGCCATTGATGCATGCGATGGTTACCGCTGGTGCCGATATTATTGAGTTGGGTGCGCCTTTTTCTGACCCGATGGCCGATGGTCCCGTTATTCAACTGGCAGCAGAGCGTTCACTGCAATACAATACCAGCCTGCTTGATGTGTTTTCTGTGGTTAAAGCCTTTCGTCAGACAGATGACAAAACGCCTGTTATCATCATGGGTTACCTCAATCCGATTGAAGTCATGGGTTATCAGAACTTTGCCGAGCAAGCCGCTGCCTGTGGTATTGATGGCGTGATTACTGTTGATATGCCTCCGCTAGAAGCGGATGAATATGTGCCTGCATTAAAAGCTAAGGGGCTGGATCCGATATTTTTACTGGCGCCAACAAGTACTCGTCAGCGTATAAAAAAATTGTCAGATATTGCCAGTGGTTTTGTTTATTATGTTTCACTCAAGGGTGTTACCGGTGCGGCAACACTTGATGTGAGCAGCGTTGAAGAAAAGCTTATCGAAATCAGGCAATTTATCGATTTACCTGTTGCTGTTGGTTTTGGTATCAGTGATGCCGAGTCAGCAGCAAAAGTGGGTGTCTGTGCAGATGCTGTCATTGTCGGTAGCGCACTGGTTAAAAAAATGGCCCTAAACAGTGGCAAAACAGAAGCAGAAAGGTCTATAATCATCAAAGAGATTAGTGAAACACTATCGGCAATGCGCAGTGCGCTGGATAGTCTGTAAAAGAGTATATGTTACAGGAACAGGTATAAATATATGGCACCAAGCTGGTTTGAAAAATTAATGCCTACAAGCATTCGAACCGATAGTAGTACAAAACGCGGTGTACCCGAAGGCTTATGGACTAAATGTACCTCCTGCAATGCCGTTTTATATCGTGCAGAACTGGAGCGTAATCTTGATGTTTGTCCCAAGTGTAATCATCACATGCGTGTTTTCGGGCGCAGAAGGCTTGAAATATTTCTTGATGATTCGCCCACAGAAGAAATTGGTGCCAACCTGATTTCCTTTGATAAATATAAATTTAAAGATAGTAAAAAATATAAAGACCGTTTACTGCAGGCACAGAAAAATACTGGCGAAAAAGATGCACTGATTGCCTTAAAAGGCAAAGTGAAAGGTGTGCCTGTGGTTGCTGCGGCATTCGATTTTCGCTTTATGGGTGGTTCAATGGGCAGTGTTGTTGGCGAGCGTTTTCTTTTGGCTGCAAACACAGCACTAGAAGAAAAAATTCCTTTTATCTGTTTTTCCGCTTCAGGTGGTGCTCGTATGCAGGAAGCATTGTTCTCATTAATGCAAATGGCAAAAACCAGCGCGGTGCTGGCTCGTCTTGCAAACAACCGCATTCCCTATATTTCAGTATTAACCGACCCAACCATGGGTGGTGTGTCGGCCAGTTTTGCCATGCTGGGCGATGTTCATATTGCAGAACCTAAAGCACTAATAGGTTTTGCCGGGCCGCGAGTCATTGAGCAAACTGTTGGTGAAAAATTACCGGAAGGTTTTCAACGTAGCGAGTTCTTATTAGAGCATGGCGCTATCGATATGGTGGTTGACCGCCGTGACTTACGTGATCTCATTGCCAGTCTGGTGTTAATGCTGTCGAATAAACCTGCAACACAAACGGCTTAAATATTTTCCGCAAATGCCACGCTAATAAAAGCAAGTAAGCGCAAATCTTCCTAATTGCCACACATCGAAATGAAAAAATCTGCTTAACTGGGTTGTAATAAAAAGGTTGACCATGTCACCTAATGAATACTTTAGAATTATTAAAAAAAACAAATAAAGATAAATGGCCTATTTATCAAGTGCAAGTCTTACTGGATGTTATTTCAGCGTATTTTGATGTGCCGATAAGACTTGTAAACCCAGAATTTGAGAAGTTAATTGAAGATGTTATAGACAGTAAATCTATCAAACAGTACGAAGAATATAGAAAGCTAAATATAGAAGAGAAAATAAAATCTGCTTTTATTAAAGAGTTTAAAGAAATTGAGCTGGATCCTATTTTAAATATAGTGGATCAAGTTTATTTGAATAAAAGTTCAAACAACTCCGCTTTATCATTTCGTCTAGAGCTACATCGTGAATGGATGGTCTTGAAGTTACTTGAGGATTACGTTGTTCTTTCTGGATATAAAAATAATGAAAGCAATGACCCGATTCAATACATTACTGATGATTTTTTTATTTTTATAAAATATTGTGATGAGTTAGATACCTATTTAATTAATGGACCATTTTTAAGGCTTAAGGAAAAATCACATTTTAGTAATGAAGATGCTATTAAAAAATTTATTGCTTTGGTTCGTTTGATTCTGAATAATGCAAATGAAATTTACCCAAGTTATGGAGAGTATCTTAAGCTAGGGAGTGAGTTTTTTTCTTGTACAGAGTCAACGGCTAGAAGACAAACGGAGCTTGCATTTGATAGTATAATCAATTCACTTAAAATCATAATAGATGAAGCTCATCCTGCATATTTTCTCAAAGAAACAGAGTTGCCAGTACTAGGGAAGCGCCATTGGATATTCTTTGCTTTCAGTTCAATATTTATTAGTCGTTATCGTCATATTGGACCTAATAATAAATTAATCACTCTATATCATAGTTATAAAGATGATAGTCAAAATGTAAAATGCGCCCAGCTAACAACTAAAATAAAAGAGGGTGAGATACAATCAAGTCAATATTTGGCATCAAGTAATAAAAATAAAAAATATCTTGATCTGAATACAGACTTCAATAACAACAATTTTTTTTATGAAAAAAGAAAAAAATTATTTAATTTTCTATGTAAAAAAAATACCTTTGATAGAAAAACTAGAGAGACAATGTGGGAGCAAAGTTTTATAAGTGTTATTAAGCAAGCAGAAAAAAACATAAATTTTATCTCTGATAAACGAATAGCTATTTTAGAAGAATATTTAAGTGATAATTGGCAAAAATATTTAAATGATGATGAGAATTTATCAAAAAATATTTGTATGTGGGTAAATACAATCATTAGGGGTGTAGAAACATTTTTATATGAATATAGTTACAAGGAAAATAAATTAGTAAGCTATGCTTGTTCGTCAGTTTTGGCATGCTCAGAAAATGCCGAAGAAGGTTTGGAAGAAGCTAATAAATTAGATATTAAGTCTCGATCGTCACATTCAATTGCTTATCGCTGTATATACAAAGAAAATAGACAGTATGTACATTTTCAATCGCTTGATTCAAAGCCTATTGCGATGCCATTTAGGATACCGGAAAAGAATAGATATTTTTGGAGAATTGTTGTACGTGCACAATCATCTATTGCGCATACATTAACTTATAATGGTAGGGCGTTAGGTGTAATAGAAATTCAAGGGGATCAGCCGTATTACTTTAGGCATTATAATTTATATAAACTAAGGCAGTTCTCTACTTTTTTCGGTGATTATTTCTACCGTGCTAAAGCAAATGCTTGGTTACAGGATATTATAGATTCTGCATCAAATGATGATCATGCTGGTGCCTATAAAAAACAATGTGAGGCTTTAACTAACTTATTTCTTGCATCAGGAGCTGGAATATGGATAAGAGACGCTAGCATAAACGGCGCGTATCAACTAAAAGGCTTTTATGGTTCTGATAGAATAAATGAATTGCTCGAAATAGAACCAGATGGTAATTTTTTTAGATCAAATACTAATTCTGAAGGTTCTGAATTTTTAAAAAAGAGAGTTAAGGCTACGGATAGAGATTCTTTTTTTATTGCTAAACCTTAT
>CAZYCY010000188.1:0-5136 GCA_964646145.1 uncultured Thiotrichaceae bacterium | reverse complement strand
GACAAACCAGATCAGGTGGTTCGATTGATGAGTATGACCGGCGGTTAAATCCGAATACAAATACCTAACAAGCGCAAACCTTCATCCTAAAAAAATCAGTTGAATCGTAGCGAGGGTGACTAAGGTGCTGAAGATTAACGACTTTACAGGTTATATTGGAGGAAAGCGTATCACCCATACGGTGAGTTCAATATATTCTGGAAAGTCGTTAAGATTCAGTGCATTAGGCATCCGCAGTAGATTCAACTGATTTTTTTAGGTTCATAGCACCACCAAAAAAAGGGGCGCTGATTCATTAATCAGCGCCCCTTTTTTATCTAAGTTACAACCGTGATTCTAGTCGATAATCTTGGCCAGATACTTTTTCACCACACTTGCAGGTAAAGGTACATAACCATCTTTAATAACAATTTCCTGTCCTTGTTTAGAAAGAATGAGTTTAACGAACTCTCTTTCCATTGGTGCCAGTGGACGGTTAGGATGCTTATTTATATAAACATAAAGGAAACGGGACAGCGGGTATTTTCCAGATGCAGCGTTAGCTAGTGTCGCTTCAATATACTCTCCACCAGCTCTTTTCGCTAAAGGCAGAGCACGAACACTGGCTGTTCTATAACCAATACCTGAGTAACCGATAGCATTAATTGATGTTGCAACAGATTGCACCACAGAAGCTGAGCCGGGCTGTTCATTTACAGTATTTTTAAAATCACCTTTACAGAGCGCTTTCTTTTTAAAGTAACCATAGGTACCTGATACTGAATTACGCCCAAAAAGCTGTATATCACGATTTTCCCAGATTCCGGTCAAACCCAAACCACCCCATGTTGTAATATCGTCGTCGCCACCGCATCTTCTAGTAGAAGAAAAGACTGCATCAACCTGTGGAATGGTAATTCCTTTGAGTGGATTATCTTTATTAACATAAACAACTAAAGCATCAATAGCAACAGGTATGCCCAGTGGCTTGTAACCAAAACGGTCTTCAAACGCAGCCACTTCAGAGGCTCTCATTCTACGACTCATCGGACCAAAACTGGCTGTCGCTTCGGTTAAAGCCGGTGGTGCTGTTGATGAACCGGCCGCCTGTATTTGAATATTTATAGCCGGGTAATAACGCTGAAAGGCCTCCGCCCACAAAGTCATCAGGTTTGCCAGTGTATCAGAACCTACACTGGATAAATTTCCTGAAACACCACTGACGACTTTGTATTCAGGTATGTCTTCATCAACCGATAAGGCTGCAACATTAGTCGCTACTAATAAGCCAAGACCAATAATAGAGCCGCTTATTGCTGCCTTTATTGCAGCTGTATATTGTTTATGTTTCATTATTCTTAAAACTCCAAGTTAAATAAGTTATACCATTGTCCGTCTTATTTGTGACTAAAAAATGACAAAATTGTTACAATAATGTTACGACTCATGAAGCTCCTGACGAGATATAGGGAAATCACAGGAAAACAAACTACCCTTTCCCTCTTCGCTCTGAATAGTCAGCGTGCCTTCATGACGTTCAATTATATGCTTTACAATGGCAAGCCCCAGACCCGTGCCGCCGACCTCTCTAGAACGACCTTCATCAACACGATAAAAACGCTCGGTTAGTCTTGGAATATGCTCAATGCTTATGCCTTCCCCAGAATCTTGCACACCAACAGAGATGGTGGAATCATTGGCTGCAACAAAAAGTGTAATGCCCCCTCCAGCTGGTGTATATTTAATGGCATTGGTCAGTAAGTTTGAAAGTGCTGTGCGTAATTCTTCATAGCTGCCATATAGACTTAATGAGCCCACTTTGCTTAGGCGCTCTGAATCTATATCCAGAGTAATTAGATGTACATCTTTATCCAGTGCCAGCGCTTCACTATAAACATCGTTGAGCAATGCATCTACTTCAACGCTAATCGAGTAATCAACCGCTGGGGCAGACTCAAGCTTAGCCAGCTCTATCAACTCAGATATAATCTTGTTCATTCTCAAAAGCTGCTCTTCAATTTTTTGCAGCGGGACTTTTGTGTCGTCACTCGCTTTATGAGATAAAAATTCAATATAACCAGACATAACCGTTAACGGTGTGCGCAGCTCATGCGATGCATTTGAAATAAAGTCGCGACGCATATCATCAACCTGACTTAATACCGTTATATCACGAGCACTTAATAAATATTGGCCATCACCGTATTTGGTAATGTTCAAGGCTATTTTTTTATTGTGCCATTTGAACTCAAAGGCTTTATCAAATTTTCTACGATGCAAATATTTTGCAAACTCAGGTAGGCGAATCAAGTTATCAATTCGTTGTCCGATATCAATCCGTGTGTGCAAATCAAATAGTTGACTAGCCGCAGGGTTAAACCATTCAATTTCATTAAATGCGTTTAATACAATGGTGGCATAAGGCAATGCCTGTGTAGATTTTTGAAACCGACTCAGCATAGATGCCAGTTTCTTACGCGATTTTCGTTGACGCTTATAAAGATTATACGACTGGTAATAAAGTTCATCCCAGATGCCTATCGATTGCGACGCCAGCTTTGATGGTCTGGCAAGCCATTTACTCAATTTATTCAGGTTGTATAAATGCCATGCCAGATAAACCAGTAATCCAGCCAGTAAAAAAGATAAAATCGAACCGAAAGCAGCACCTATTAGCAACATAAAGATCATCCATGCTACTAAAAGCACAAGTTCACGTTTCAATAGCGCTGTCATAGTGTCTTGGCCATAGCTACCTGGTCATATCTGCCTAGAGAAGCGGTATCCACTACCATGTATTGTTTGCAACAATGAATCCATTTTGTAAGGCGTTAATTGCTTACGTAAGCGCCGGATATGCACATCAACGGTACGATCCTCAACAAAAACCTGAGCCCCCCATACCTGGTCAAGTAGCTGTGCGCGGGTAAACACACGGTCAGTATGACTCATGAAATAGTGCAATAAACGAAATTCGGTAGGTGATAAAGCCAATGAAATATCGCCAACTTTAACACGGTGACTTACTGGGTCGAGATACAAATCACCAATCTGAAGGGGTTGCTCATCGGGCATGGTACGTCGTAACAGAGCCTGGATTCTTGCGTTTAACTCACGCACAGAAAAAGGTTTGGTAACATAATCGTCTGCACCCACATCCAGCCCAAGAACCCGGTCTTCTTCTTCGGATTTAGCAGTAACCATAATCACCGGCAACATGGCATGATATTTTCTAACACGGTGTAGCAAATCAATGCCGCTATTATCCGGCAACATCCAGTCCAGCAATACTAAATCTATGGCTTTATTCTCAATTGTTTGCCAGGCTTCTTTTACGGTATATGCATGGTGTAGCATATAACCTTCTGCTGACAAAGAATATTTTAGCATGTCCTGTATATCAGGATCATCTTCAACAATAAGAATGCTAGCACTATGCTTCATGGAAAAACTCGCTTCATGACAAGATTTCTTTCTCAATATCTTCCAAATCAAGGTGTCGTATATCTTTACCTTTAACCAGGTATATAATATATTCGCCAATATTTTTTGCGTGGTCGCCGATACGCTCTAAAGCTCGAGCGGCCCAGATCACATCAAGCACTTCAGAGATGGTTCTAGGATCTTCCATCATATAAGTAATAAGTAGACGTATTAGATCCTGATATTCTTTATCAGTTACCTCATCATCACGAACCACCTGCAGTGCAGCATCAACATCCAGTCTTGCATAAGCATCCAGCACATCATGTACCATGCCTTTAACCTGAACACCAAGATGGCGTATACCAACATAACGTTTATCAAATCCAACGTCATCTTCTGCCAGGCTTAATGCCATTTTTGCAATCTTTTCCGCTTCATCGCCAATGCGTTCGAGGTCAGTAATGGTTTTAATCACTGCCACCACCATTCTTAAATCAGTCGCTGCTGGCTGACGTTTTGCAAGAATCTGAGTACAGGCTTCATCAATACTAACTTCAAGCGCATTGACTTTATGGTCTTTAAGAATAATTTTTTCAGCACCCGGCGCATTGCTTTTTACTAAAGCTTTAATAGCACCGCCAACTTGCTGCTCTACTAAACCGCCCATTTTCAAAACCTGATGCCTAAGGTTTTCCATTTCTTCGTCAAATTTGTGCGATATATGCTGACCTGCACCATTAGTTTCCATAATAAACCTCGTTATTCTAATCAAATATTACAGGTTTCATAACTAACCATAACGGCCAGTAATGTAATCTTCTGTTTGTTTTTTTTCTGGATTGGTAAATAGTTCACTGGTTTTACCAAACTCAACCAGTTCGCCTATATACATAAAAGCGGTATCATCTGAAACGCGAGCTGCCTGTTGCATGTTATGGGTGACAATAAGAATAGTATATTGTGATTTTAATTGCTGTATAAGTTCTTCAATTTTTAATGTTGATATTGGGTCAAGCGCTGATGCAGGCTCATCCAGCAATAAAATTTCCGGCTCGATGGCAATGGCACGAGCGATCACCAGACGTTGTTGCTGACCGCCGGATATTCCCAACCCGCTCTCATCCAGACGGTCTTTAACTTCGTCCCATAAGGCAGCACCCTTCAATGCCCACTCTACTTTTTCTTCTAATACTCTGCGCTTGTTAATACCCTGCAAACGCAAACCATAAGCGACATTCTCAAATATACTCATGGGAAAGGGATTGGGCTTTTGAAACACCATACCAACACGCTGCCTAAGGGCGGTGACATCAACATTTGCTGCGTAAATATTTTTACCATCAAGGATAATTTCACCCTCAACACGCACACTATCAACCAGGTCATTCATGCGATTAAAACAACGCAGCAAGGTGGATTTACCGCAACCACTGGGACCAATAAAGGCGGTTACATGATTCTTTTTTATTTGAAAGCTAACATTGTTTAATGCCTGAGCTTCGCCATAAAACAGATTAAGGTTTGTTACGTCCATACAAATTTCAGAAAAATCAGAGTCTGATGAAGACTTGAGTACTGAAGGATCAATTGTTGTTACTGGTGCAGTCATAATAATTCCAGAAATATTTTACAAATATAAGTTTTAATCGTTCGCGACTGTATAAGTATTTTACATTTTAAATTAGTAACTTAAGGGCAACTCTTGTAACTTCTCAATAAGTCGGGGCAGTC
>CAZYCY010000187.1:0-5185 GCA_964646145.1 uncultured Thiotrichaceae bacterium | reverse complement strand
TCCTGAAAAATCAATAACCTGCGTTCTTTTCTAAAATTACGCTGAGTAGTTACAAAATACGATGATTAAATCAAATTCACAATATTATAATCTTGCGTATTGAATAGATTTGCTCTTGCCCTGGTCAGTCTCCCAGGCTTAAACGAACAATAACGGCAAGTTCACACTGGAAGAAATATGAATACAGAAATCAAAGTCCCTGAATTACCTGAATCCATCGCCGATGCAGTGGTGGCCAGTTGGTACAAACAAGTCGGTGATGCAATTAATATGGATGAGGTACTGGTTGACCTTGAAACCGATAAAGTAATCCTGGAAGTGCCTGCAGTAAAACAGGGTGTCGTGAAAGAAATATTATTTTCTGTTGGTGACACCGTAACCGCAGGTCAGCTATTGGCAGTGATCGATGAATTTAATGCTATCCCGGATACAGGTGAGCAAAACGAACAAGCTGAAAGGGTCGATAATAAAGCTGCTGCAACCAGTCCTTCAGTCAGAAAATTGATGCTGGCAAACGCCATTGATGTGTCACAGCTATCCGGTACGGGCAAAGACGGTCGGATAATAAAACAGGACATTGAAAATTTCTTAAAGAATAAAGCCACCGCAGAAAACCGCGCTGTTGAATCCGTTATTGAATCTGATGCCCAGGCTGTTAAACAAGGTGACGTGCATACAGAAATAAAAACACTGGATAGCGGAGAACGGTTTGAGCGCCGTGTGCCAATGACAAGGCTACGCGCCCGCATTGCTGAGCGTCTACTGCAGTCACAACAACAGGCTGCCATCCTGACCACATTTAACGAAGTAAACATGAGGCCGATAATGGATCTTCGTGTGCGTCACAAAGAAGATTTTGAGAAAACATTTGGTGTACGCCTGGGGTATATGTCGTTTTTTTTGCGGGCAAGTGTGGAAGCACTAAAGCGTTTTCCGGAGCTCAACGCGTCTATCGATGGTAATGATATTGTCTACCATGGTTATTTTGATATAGGCGTTGCCATATCAGGCCCCAATGGACTGGTGGTGCCGATAATACGCGATGTTGACATTCAGTCGATCGCTGAGATCGAGCAGTCTATCGTTAACTATGCAGCTAAGGCCAGAGAAAATAGCTTGTCAATGGATGACATTACAGGTGGTACTTTTACAGTCACTAATGGCGGTGTTTTTGGTTCGATGTTATCGACGCCCATTATTAACCCACCGCAAAGTGCCATTCTGGGTATGCATAATATTACAGAGCGCGCCATGGTGGTTGATGGCGAGGTACAGGTTTTGCCTATGATGTACCTGGCCTTATCTTATGACCATCGCCTGGTTGATGGTAAAAGTGCGGTACAATTTTTAGTGACCATAAAGCAGATGCTGGAAGATCCTTCGCGCATGTTGCTTGGAGTATGACGATGCCAACAATATATGATGTGGTGGTTATTGGTGCCGGTCCGGCTGGATATGTTGCTGCCATCCGGTGCGCGCAGTTGGGTTTAAAAACTGTTTGTGTGGATGAATGGGAAAATCATCAGGGTGAATCTTCATTAGGAGGAACCTGTTTAAATGTCGGCTGTATTCCGTCAAAAGCCTTGCTCGAGTCTTCTTATTTATACCACATGGCAAATGCTGAATTTGCCCAGCACGGCATCTCTGCATCATCATTAAAAATTAACATTAAAGCCATGCAGGCGCGAAAAAACAAGGTAGTACAAGATTTGACGCAAGGCATACAAGCTTTGTTCAAGGCAAACAAAATAGCAGTGATTCATGGTCGTGCAAAGATCGCAGATGTTGCAACGGTGGAAATTTTCAGCCGCAAAGATCGTAAAAAAACCGATCAAATAAAAGCAAAAAATATTATTATCGCGACCGGCTCATCTGCTGTTCGCATCCAGCAAGCGCCGCTTGAAAAAAATTACATCGTTGACTCGGCGGGTGCCTTGGAGTTAGATAAAGTGCCTGCCCGCCTCGGCATTGTTGGTGCAGGAGCGATTGGGCTGGAGCTGGCAAGTGTCTGGTTGCGTCTGGGGGCACAGGTAGTTTTATTGGAAGCGATGCCAGATTTTCTGCCGATAGCTGACAAAAAGCTGGCTAATTTGGTAAAACGAAGCCTGACCAAACAAAAACTTGATATCCGTCTGAATGCCCGGCTGTTGAGTACCACGGTAAAAAATAAAAAAGTTCAGGTGGTGTACGAAGACCGCTCCAATGTGACGCAAGCGAGCGAGAAAAAAGAGAGTTTTGATACGTTAATTGTTGCCGTCGGTCGTAAACCAAATAGTGACCGTATTTTTGGTGAAGAACTGGGCATTGAGCGTGATGAACGCTGCTTTATTCTGGTGAACGATCAATGCCAGACCAGCGTCCCCAATATCTATGCCATTGGAGACGTTGTACGTGGTCCAATGCTGGCACATAAAGGTTCAGAAGAAGGCATCATGGTAGCAGAGCATATTGCTGGTAATCATACTCAGGTTAACTACGATTTAATTCCGTCGGTCATCTATACGCATCCTGAAATAGCCTGGGCGGGTAAAACGGAAGCAGAATGCAAAACGGCTGGTATAAAAATAAAAACCGGTAGCTTCCCCCTTGCTGCCAGTGGTCGTGCACGTGCAATGGGTGAAACAGAAGGGCTGGTGAAGATTATTGCTGATGCAGAAACGGATCGTGTTTTGGGGGTGCACATTTTTTCAGTGCAGGCATCCGAGTTGATCGCGCAGGCGGTATTGATGATGGAAATGCAGGCAACCGTAGAAGATATCGCATTAACCATGTATGCACACCCGACTTTGTCAGAAGCAGTGCATGAAGCGGCATTGTCAGTCGATAAACGGGCTATTCATATTAATAATTAATACCTAAATCCTGCAAGTGCTCGTGCATATAGAGTGCAAGAATATTGATTCGTAGAGCAACTTTAAAATTTGAGCGTCATCCTTATTGTGATGACTGAAAACTTTTTATGCTATATGAATCAATAGCTTGTGCTATATGCGTGCGAGCACTTGCAGGATTTAGGTAATAGATGCACCTTTAAGTATTAACTAATTTAAAGAGTATAGAGATGAACCTACATGAATATCAGGCAAAGCAGGTGTTTGCACAATTTGGCATACCGGTGCCGAATAATGAAGTTGTGCAATCTGCACAACAGGTTTCAGCGGCACTGGATAAACTTGCGGGCAATCGCTGGGTTGTGAAAGCACAGGTGCATGCCGGCGGTCGCGGTAAAGCGGGTGGCGTAAAGCTGCTCAATTCTGCACCAGAGGTTGAGCGGGCAGTGGCTGAAATGCTGGGTACAAATCTGGTGACTTTTCAAACGAATGAAAACGGGCAGCCAGTTAATCAGGTATTGATCGAGGAGGTTAGTCGTATCAGTCGTGAGCTTTATCTTGGCGCGGTGATTGATCGTGCCTCGCAACGTGTAGTCATCATGGCGTCAACAGAAGGCGGCATGGAAATAGAAAAAGTCGCCGCTGAAACCCCGGAGAAAATACTCAAAGTAACGATTAATCCGCTGACTGGTTTACAGCCTTACCAGGCACGAGAATTAGCATTTGACCTGGCTCTGGAAGGTGATTTAATTAAACAGTTTGTACGTTTATTAAACGGCTTTGCAAAAATGTTTGTTGAAAAAGATTTAAGTCTGGTTGAAATTAATCCCCTGGTGGTTACCGATGAAGGGCAGTTGATCTGCCTCGATGGAAAAATCAATGTTGATGATAATGCAATGTACCGGCAGCGTGAGCTTTTGGCGATGCGTGACGAATCACAGGAAGATGAGCGTGAAAATCGTGCCAAGGCATGGGACTTGAACTATATCTCCTTAGACGGTGATATCGGCTGTATGGTCAATGGTGCAGGTCTGGCTATGGCAACCATGGATCTGATCAAACTTTGTGGTGGTGAACCGGCTAATTTTTTAGATGTCGGTGGCGGCGCAACAAAAGAGCGTGTCAGCGAAGCCTTTAAAATTATTTTATCTGATGCTAATGTAAAAGGCGTGCTGGTTAATATCTTTGGCGGTATTGTGCGTTGTGACTTAATTGCTGAAGGCATCATCGCTGCAGTTGAAGAAGTACACGTTGCCGTTCCAGTTGTTGTCAGGCTGGAAGGCAATAAGGCCGAACGAGGTACGCAGCTATTGTCAGCGAGCGGTGTCAATATTATTGCTGCAAAAGACCTGACTGATGCTGCAGAAAAAATTGTTGCGGAAGTAAATAAATGAGCATTTTAATTAATAAAGACACACGAGTTATATGCCAGGGTTTCACTGGAAAGCAAGGTACATTTCATTCAGAACAGGCAATTGCATACGGCACCAACATAGTAGGCGGTGTGACTCCGGGCAAAGGTGGACAGATCCATTTAGATCTGCCAGTGTTTAATACGGTCAGTGATGCGGTAAAAGAAACCCGCGCAAATGCTACCGTCATCTATGTGCCTGCAGCATTTTGTAAAGATTCAATACTAGAAGCGATTGATGCAGGCATTGAATTGATCGTCTGTATCACTGAGGGCATCCCAACCCTGGATATGCTGCAGGTAAAGATAGTTGCTGCTAGCGCGGGGGCAAGAATTATTGGGCCGAACTGCCCCGGCATTATTACCCCGGGTGAATGCAAGATCGGCATCATGCCAGGTGAGATTCACCTGCCGGGTAGGGTCGGCGTGGTTTCTCGTTCCGGCACGCTCACCTATGAAGCGGTAAAGCAAACAAGCGATTTCGGTTTTGGTCAGAGTACCTGTATCGGTATCGGCGGCGACCCGATTCCCGGTACCAGTTTTATCGACTGCCTGGCATTATTTGAAAATGATCCTCAGACCGAAGCGATATTGATGGTCGGTGAAATAGGCGGCAGTGCTGAGGAAGAGGCTGCAGAGTTTATTCAGTCAGAAGTCAGTAAGCCAGTAACCGCATTCATCGCTGGTGGTACCGCACCGAAAGGAAAACGTATGGGACACGCCGGGGCGATTATTGCTGGCGGTAAAGGCACAGCAGCAGAGAAGTTTGCCGCACTTGAAAAGATTGGGGTCCATACCGTGAGGTCGCCGGCTGAGTTAGCTAAGGGCGTTGCAGAGGTGACCGGTTGGTAACTTCTCAATAAGTCTGGGCAGATATCAAGAAAAATCGTAACTACTCAGCGTATTATCCGGGTAAGGACGCAGGTTATTGATTTCTCCGTCC
>CAZYCY010000186.1:0-5235 GCA_964646145.1 uncultured Thiotrichaceae bacterium | reverse complement strand
TCTCAACTCTCAACTCTCAATTATTTGATGTTATTCAACTTGTACAAAGAAAATAATGGTGCGCGCCGTGGACAACTGAGCTTTGAGCGTGGCACTGTTGAGACCCCGGCATTTATGCCAGTAGGGACTTACGGCACGGTTAAGGCAATGACCCCTGAAGAACTGACTGGCATTGGTGTTGAGATTATCCTGGGTAACACCTTTCATTTGATGTTGCGTCCAGGCACTGAAGTTATTCGCAAACACGGTGATCTGCATGCTTTCATGCACTGGGAAAAGCCGATTTTGACAGATTCTGGTGGCTTTCAGGTTTACAGTTTAGAAAAAATGCGGAAAATTACTGAGAGGGGCGTGTTGTTTAATTCACCCGTTGATGGTCGCAAGATTGAACTCACCCCAGAATATTCAATGCAAATTCAGCAACAACTGGGTTCTGATATCGTTATGGTTTTCGATGAATGTACGCCATATCCCGCAACCGAGAGGGAAGCCATGGAATCGATGCAGCTCTCATTGCGCTGGGCTGCTCGTTGCAAAACTGCTCATCAAAGCAATGCAAACGCCTTATTTGGCATAGTGCAGGGCGGTATGCACGAGATGCTGCGCCATGAGTCGGCGCGAGGGTTGATGGAATTGGATTTTGATGGTTATGCGATAGGTGGACTGTCCGTTGGCGAACCTATGGACGAACGCAATCGGGTACTTGATTTTACTGTGCCTCAATTGCCCGTCGATAAACCTCGATACCTGATGGGTGTGGGCAGACCTGAGGATATTATTGAAGCCGTTAAACGTGGCATTGATATGTTCGATTGTGTTATCCCTACGCGCCACGCGCGCACTGGTTTTCTTTATACATCTAATGGTATTTTAAAGATCAGAAATAGCCGTTATCAGGATGATACCCGTTCGATTGATGAAACTTGCCAATGTTATACCTGTAAAAACTACTCACGTTCCTATTTACGCCATCTGGATAAATGTGGTGAGATATTAGGTTCACGTTTAAACAGCGTTCATAACCTGTATTATTATCAGCAGCTAATGTCTGATATTCGTGATGCCATCAATGATGCGCGTTTTGATGTGTTTGTGGATGAATTTTATGCCAGGCAAGCAGCACAGTAAGCAGCTGATGGAACCAGTAGCCTAATAAATTACAACCCTAATCCCTACATAGAAACGCGAATGATAGAGTAGCCATAAAATCAACAACATGGGGAAAACATAGGTAACTTCTCAATAAGTCGGGGCAGTCCATCATTTTGAGAGTAGTGCCACATGGATGTGGTGATTACGGAGCAAAGGATGGACACGCCGTAAATACGTCCCCATGTTTACCAAAGCGGGGCTTGACGGTAGCATCCATGCTACCGACAGTCTCAAAACGATGGACTGCCCCGACTTATTGAGAAGTTACAAATATAGCGTTTTTAACATGCAGTCGCAGTCATAGGTTCGGCGGAATAGTTTAAAATTATCGATTTTCCCGGAATTATTAAATCAGCTTGTGCTAGCATCGTGTTTCTATGTAGGGATTAGGGTACAAGATACGCTCCCAGTGCCGTTTTATTTGTGGCATAATGTCGCGCCATTAAAAAATGTTATTTGACATTATATTTTATTATTTATGTTATGTATGCCAGAATAAAAACTATCCCTGAGTGAGGCTGTCACACGTACATAAGGTTGGCATCACAGGATATAGTTACCTTGGTATATCTAAACCACTATATCTTGTGATGCTGGTCTTTAGTATCTGGATCAGACTCACTACGAGTTATTTTTCTTTCGGCTACTATTTATTGACGAGGTAAAACATGAGTTTTTTCATTTCTGATGCAATGGCAGATGCTGGCGCAGTTACAACAGCGAGTCCATTTGCCTCACTACTATTACCAATTGGTTTGGTGGTGCTGTTTTATCTTTTCCTGATTCGCCCACAAAGCAAACGTCAGAAAGAACACAGAAAAATGGTTGGTGAGCTGCAAAAAGGTGAAGAGATTTTAACCTCAGGTGGTATTCTGGGTAAAATCACCAGCGTTAATGATGACTTTGTCACACTTGAAATTGCCAAAGATATTTCATTGAAAATGCAGAAAAGTGCAGTGCAAACCATTATGCCTAAAGGCACGATTAAAGAACAAAAATAAAATATCAGACGAGATCTATACATGAAATACCTTTTCCGCTACTGCCATCTCAATCAATCGGAGAGACCTTGTTCTATCGTTATATGAGATATCTCCCAGCGGTTGAGATGACAGTGGTATTGGGCTTTTCCCTATCGTACAAAACTCTCCAGACACCAACTATTTACTATAAAAAAATCATCAGGAACACTCAGCCATGCTGAATAAATACCCACTGTGGAAATATATCTTACTTGTTGCTGTACTGTTATTTTCCAGCATCTATGCCTTACCTAACTTATACGGTGAAGACCCTGCGGTTCAAATTAGCCATCGTACAAAAGCGTTAGTTGAAGAAGATATACGGGCAGTTGAGCAGGTACTCAGTGAAAAGCAAATAAACATTATATCAACAGAGGTTGGAGAGGGTCGTATCCTGATTCGTTTTGGTGATGCTGAAACACAGTTGGTTGCAGCCGAGGTATTAAAACAGGCGCTGGGCAGGCAATATTTTATTGCACTTAACCTGGCGCCGGCAACGCCTGACTGGTTACGTGCCTTAAATGCTGCTCCTATGTTCTTAGGCCTGGATTTGCGCGGTGGTGTCCATTTTCTTATGGAAGTAGATATGGTGGCCGCCATTCAACGCCTGGAAGAAAGCATGTTATCGGATATCGGCAGCTATTTGCGTGATGAACAAATTCGCTACCGTAGTGTACGCCGTGATGAGGCTGGCTTACACATTAGCTTTCGTGAGCTGGGGCACCTCCAACAAGCCTCAAAAGTATTGCCCAAACAATTTCGTGATCTGGAATTTATAGATAATGAAAGAACCTTAACCATTGAAGCAAGGCTGACGGATGTTGCAGTAAGAACTGAAAAGAGATCCGCCCTCCAGCAAAATATTATTACCCTGCGTAATCGTGTTAACGAACTGGGTGTTGCCGAACCGGTAATTCTGCAACAGGGCGATTCACGCATCGTTGTACAACTGCCTGGCATACTGGATACTGCCGGTGCGAAAAAAATTCTTGGCGCAACTGCAACGCTTGAGTTCAGAATGGTTGAAGGTACGCGTGCTGACTGGCATGAAGCTGAACGAACTGGTCGCGCACCACTTAACGCAATTCTCCATCATGAACGTGATGATGGCAGCCCTGTATTGTTAAATCGCCGCGTCATCGTTACCGGTGACCAAATTGTCGACGCCGCCTCCACTTTTGACCCGGAAAAGGGCATGCCCGCTGTAACGGTTCGCTTAAACAGTAAAGGTGCCGACAAGATGAGAGAAACCACACGCGCCAACATCGGTAACCTTATGGGCGTGGTGTTTATCGAAAATATAGTTGAAACTAAACGAGTTGGCGACACCTTAACCAGGCATCGCACAACAATTAAAGAAGTGATCAATGTTGCAACCATCCAGGGGGAGTTCGGTGCCCGCTTTCAGATTACCGGTCTGGAATCGCAGGAAGCACGTGACCTGTCTTTATTGCTTCGCGCTGGTTCCTTACGCGCACCGGTTGAAATTATAGAAGAGCGCACGGTTGGTCCAAGCCTGGGTAGAGACAACATTGAAAAAGGCTTCATGTCTGTTGTTATCGGCTTTATTCTGGTACTAATATTTATGACGTTTTACTATAAAGGTTTTGGCGTTATCGCCAATATTGCATTAACCTTGAACCTGGTCATTATTATTGCGGTGCTTTCTTTATTGCAGGCAACCTTAACCTTGCCAGGTATTGCCGGAATAGTTTTAACTGTGGGTATGGCGGTAGATGCCAATGTGCTCATCTTTGAACGAATAAAAGAAGAAATCAAAAATGGCAACTCGCCACAAGCAAGCATTCATGCCGGCTATGAAAAAGCCTTCAGTACAATTATGGATGCCAACATCACCACCTTAATTGTTGCCATTATATTATTTGCACTTGGCACAGGGTCGGTAAAGGGTTTTGCCGTCACCTTAAGCATTGGTATTATAACCTCGATGTTTACTGCCATTGTTGGCACTCGTGCGGTGGTTAATATTCTATATGGTAATCGTGCAATTAAAAAATTGCCCATATAAAACTAAAATATTCTATAAAAATAATTCAAGGCTATAGGCTGGTTACATGTCAGAAACAAAAATACAAGCACAAACAAATAATAAAGTTTTGATTAACTTCATGGGAAAAAGGAAACTAGCAATGTTCCTTTCATTATTGCTAATTATTGGCTCATTGGGAAGCATAGCCGTTAACGGATTAAATCTGGGTATTGATTTTACCGGCGGGTTTTTAATTGAGGCTGGTTTTCAGGATGACGTCAATCTAGATGAGGTAAGAACTGCCCTGGCTGATGCAAATTTTGTCGATGCACGAGTGCACCATTTTGGTACCTCAAAAGAAATTCTTGTGCGCATTGCACCACGCGATGGTATCAATAAAGCGGTTATTGGCGATAATATTTTAACGATTCTGAAAGCAACATCGGAGTATGAAGTAAATATGCGCCGTATCGAATTTGTCGGCCCACAAGTGGGTGACGAATTACGTGATAAGGGCGGCATTGCATTGCTTGTTGCGCTAGGCAGTATCCTTATTTATATTAGTCTGCGCTTCCAGTTTAAATCGGCTGTGGGTGCAATTTTAGCACTGGTTCATGATGTTATTATTACTGTTGGCATTTTCTCATTATTTCAAATAGGATTTGATCTTACTGTTCTGGCTTCTGTACTGGCAGTGATTGGTTACTCACTTAATGATACCGTGGTGGTGCTCGACCGTATTCGAGAAACCTTCAGAAATGTCCGTAAGACCTCTGCTGAAGACATCCTGAATCTTTCGATTAATCAGACCATAGCACGCACATTAGTCACCTCGTTAACCACTTTATTAGTGTTATTCACCCTGTTGCTTTTTGGTGGTGAGGTTATACATGGTTTTGCACTGGCATTAATAATAGGGGTTATTGTTGGTACATACTCTTCTATTTATGTAGCAAGCAGTACATTGATGATGATGAAAATTAATAAACAGGATTTTCTGGTTGTCACCAAAGAAGTGCTGGTGGACGATGCGCCCTAGGCATTTATTTTTTAACTACTGTTTAAAGGGCA
>CAZYCY010000185.1:0-5262 GCA_964646145.1 uncultured Thiotrichaceae bacterium | reverse complement strand
CCCATGATGAAAGCCAGAAAAGGGCGGATTATCAATATTGCTTCTGTTGTGGGTTTAACTGGCAATCCTGGTCAAACGAATTATTCAGCAACAAAAGCCGGTATGCTGGGTTTTACCAAATCACTGGCACGTGAAATCGGTTCAAGGAATATAACGGTAAATTGTGTTGCTCCCGGTTTTATTGATACCGATATGACCAGAAAACTAGCAGAAGAGCAAAGGCTGGCACTTATTGGACAAATTCCCCTTAATCGCCTGGGTGATCCTGCCGACATCGCTGCTGCGGTCACATTTCTGGCAGGCCCTGCAGCGGCTTATATTACAGGTGAAACGATCAATGTTAATGGTGGAATGTACATGCCATAGGCATAATGCATCCAATATTTTTTCGTATAACTTACAATATTGCTTATAAAAGGTTTTAATTTCATCATTTACCATGTTGATTTAATTGACAATATGCGGTTTTGTTTGTATGGGTATTAAATATTGAATTTAACTGGCAAGTGCCGCGCTAATTCACTAAAATACCGCGCAACTCAAGACAACTTAATCCAGATAATATTCCTGATAATATTGTTGGAATCATTTACATATGATTGCAGATGATAATCATCAGGTTTGATAATCCTAGCAGTCAAAACAAGAGGAAAAATAGATGAGCACAGCTGAAGAACGCGTACGTAAAATTGTTATAGAGCAGTTAGGTGCAACTGAAGAACAGGCAACAAATGAAGCATCATTTGTCGACGACCTGGGTGCAGATTCGCTCGATACAGTGGAGCTGGTTATGGCTTTAGAAGAAGAATTTGAGTGTGAAATTCCTGATGAAGAAGCAGAAAATATTACTACTATTCAGCAGGCAATAGACTACGTAAACGCTCATTCGAGCTAGAAAGCTCTTAAAGAATCAATGTTTAACCTTAAAATTCAGTGCATTTGGCATTCACAGTAGGTTCAACTGCTTTTTTAAGGTTAAACAGATGTGCTACTCATTGATTCTTTAAGTTTCAACTATTCAATGTTGTGTTGCTTAGTTGGAGCTTCAGCACTAAAAACAACCGGCTGCTTCATTATTAAAACTTCCGGTTCATCCTTAGGTTGGTAAACGGCACATCCGTGCGCCACTGCTAACACACAAGAGGCTACTATGCCAAATCGTTCCCCAGGTCGTCGCGTTGTAGTCACTGGTCTCGGCATTGTCTCACCGGTTGGTCTTAATCTAAAAGAGTCATGGGCAAGCATCAAAGCAGGTAAAAGCGGCGTTGTCGCAATTGATGCTTTTGATGCGTCTGAATTTTCATGCAAAATTTCAGCTACTGTAAAAGGCTTTGATGCAACGACGGTTATTCCTGAAAAAGATCTAAAAAAGATGGACACTTTCATCCATTATGGGCTTGTCGCTGCTGATGAGGCCTTAAAAGACTCCGGGCTGGAAATAACCGAGGCAAACGCTGAAAGAATTGGTGTTGCCATTGGTTCGGGTATTGGTGGCTTGCCAATGATTGAAAGGAATGATGCCAAATTAATCAGTGGTGGACCACGCAGAATCTCCCCGTTTTTTGTTCCAGGTTCGATCATTAATATGATTTCCGGTAATTTTTCCATTCGTTATGGTGCAAAAGGTCCGAACATTTCAATTGTAACCGCCTGTTCTACAGGCACGCATAGCATTGGCGAATCAGCAAGAATCATCGCCTACGGTGATGCCGATGTGATGTTTGCCGGTGGTGCTGAAATGGCTTCATCACCATTAGGCATAGGTGGTTTTTCTGCCGCAAGAGCGTTATCAACACGCAATGATGACCCCGAGGCGGCAAGTCGACCATGGGATAAAGATCGTGATGGTTTTGTGCTGGGTGACGGTGCCGGTGTGCTGGTATTGGAAGAGTACGAACATGCAAAAGCACGCGGCGCAACAATATATGCAGAAGTAGCCGGTTTTGGTTATAACAGTGATGCTTATCACATGACCTTACCATTACAAGATGGCAGTGGTGCAGGTAAGTGTATGCAGTTGGCATTAAACGATGCCGGAATAAATGCAGATGAGATTAATTATGTAAATGCACATGGCACATCAACACCTGCAGGTGATGTGGCAGAAACCACGGCTGTTAAATATGCACTGGGTAATCATGCAACTAAAGTTGCTATCAGTTCAACAAAGTCGATGACTGGTCATTTATTAGGTGCTGCTGGTGGTATCGAAGCGGTGTTTTCTGTTTTGTCAATTAAAGACCAGGTCGCCCCACCCACCATTAATTTAGAAAATCCCGGTGCAGGCTGTGACCTGGATTATGTGCCAAATACCGCACGCGAAATGAAAATTGATTATGCACTGTCTAATTCATTTGGCTTTGGTGGTACTAACGGAACATTAATCTTCAAAAAGCTGGATTAACTACTTTAGAGATGCCCTTAAACAACAAAAACATGAACCACGAAACACACGAAAGTTTTTAGTTTGTTTCGTGGTTAAAAAATACCATATCTGAGACCGTCCTTGTCATTTCACGTGCCATATCAAACGCGGCTATTATCATCGAACAATGCTGTCGATTTAAGTTTGTTTAATCGCTACAATCGCCAGCGTTATCCTTATCTGCTACTTAGTAGTGCCAGCGATAAAAATAATACACAGTATGATATTTTAATTGCCTGTCCGCAGTATTTTCTCACACTAAACTCAGACAAGACACTCAGCTGCACAAATGATGATCTATCTGTTTCAACGGGTTTTTTTAAGACCCTGGAAAGTTACTACCAGAAAAATAAAGTAGATATTCCCAATAAGAGTGATGGTTTGCCTTTTACTGGAGGTTGGTTTGTTTACTTATCATACGAAATGGCGGAAGAGATTGAACCTTGCCTATCGTTGCCACTTTTACCAGCCACACAAGTTTTGGCAGTTGCCGCGCGTTGTCCAGCAGCTATTATCTATGATAAGAAAAATAATCAGTATTTAGCAATGGCGGAAACACAACATCTCCATTTGCTGGATGAGATAGAACAGGATTATAAAAACATCATTGGTTTATATGGTGAACCGTCAAATATCAGTAGCGAGAATAGCCATAAAAAAATAAAACATGAAAAAATTGAGCTCGAATCTTTAGTTGAATCGGATTCCTTTAATTATTTAAACCAGGTAGAAAAAATAAAAAAATACATTGTTGAGGGGGATGTTTTTCAGGCAAATTTGTCCAGACAATGGCAAGCAAACTTGAAACAGGAGGTGACTGATGCAGATTTATTTTGTGCCTTATCAAAGTACAACCCATCATCATTTGCCGCCATGGTCAGTTTTCAAAATATGAGTATTATTAGTTCATCCCCCGAGCGTCTGGTTTCTATAAAAGATAAAATTGTTGAAACCAGACCGATAGCGGGTACACGACCACGAGATAACAATAAACAAAACGACCAGATGCTAGCAAAAGAATTGCTGGCACACCCAAAAGAACAGGCCGAACATATCATGTTAATTGATCTGGAACGCAACGATCTTGGTCGTGTTTGCCGCCCCGGCAGCATAGAAGTGAATGAACTGATGACACTGGAAAGCTGGCAACATGTGCATCACATCGTCTCTAATGTGCGTGGTGTGCTGGCAAGCGATAAGTCTCCGGTTGATGTGTTACGCGCTGTTTTCCCTGGTGGTACAATAAGCGGTTGTCCTAAAGTGCGCTGTATCGAAATATTGGCGGAGCTGGAACAGCAGGCAAGAGGTGCTTATACCGGTTCTTTAGGTTATATCAACAACGATGGCAGTATGGATTTTAATATTCTCATCAGGACAATGGTACGCGAAGGAAATAAAATAACATTCCGTGCTGGCGGCGGCATCGTTAACGATTCTATCGCCGCTGAAGAACTGATTGAGACCCGGGCAAAAGCAAAAGGGCTATTGAAGATATTTACCTTGTCCTGATTTATACTACACGGACTTATTAAGAAGCCCCCCAAGTCGTCCCGCCCACCCATCTACAAGTAACTTTTGCAAGATTCAATATTGAAGTTAGTTAGAAATGCCTATTTGTCTCGCCTCCACACATAGAACCCTGTTTATTTACATGGATATACAGGATTCACAGGATAAATAAAATAAAAAATCCTGTATATCCTGTATATCCTGTGCATCCATGTAAAGTTTTTTTAAAATGAAGTTACTTAGAAGTTAAGAATTAATCCATTGTTATTGGCTTTTTTATTATGCCATATTTAATGTCGAGCTTAATCAGAGTTGTTGTCACATGCCTCGACAAACAAAGCCATCAACTGTTGAACTGAATCTCGTTGTTTGACAGAAAGTTTTTTAAATAAATGCAAGTGCTTTAACTCAGCAACCGAAATGCTCATATCAGCATCTTTTTTATCATCTTTTGTATAAACAGGAGAACCATCCTTAACTTTTAGCAACACGGGATACATCGGTTCTTCTCCATCCTGAAGCCATGCTCTACGTACACCAAGCACTTCTGCCACCTGCGGCATACGTGCATTGGTTGGTAACGCCTGTGCGTCTGCCCATTTTCTGACGGCCTGAGCCGAAACGCCAAACAAACGGCGCATTTTTTTCTGCTCGCTTGCATTATAGCCCAGTTTAGCTAATGCCTGCTGGAAACGTGCAGCAAAAGCCTGTCGTACCTCTTCGTTTTGATTATTTCTGCTCATAACTACTAATCAAGAGCTTACGCTATATGTGTGCAAGCACTTGTAAGATTTAGGTTATAGATTAACCGTAGATTGACCGTGCATATTTGCCCCTCCAGCTTCTTTCTTGCAAAA
The DNA here is from genome assembly GCA_964646145.1 of uncultured Thiotrichaceae bacterium. GTDB lineage: Bacteria > Pseudomonadota > Gammaproteobacteria > SZUA-229 > SZUA-229. The sequence goes on along the minus strand of CAZYCY010000185.1, from coordinate 471 downwards.
AGTACAATACAGTTCTGTATCTGATGTCATTTATTTTTTTCCCATCCTGCCTGATAATAGAGCCTAGGTAGAGATGCTACCCTATTTATTACGACCAATAAGAGGTAGAAAATGATTGGAATCATCTGCACGTTGTGCTGCTTACTTGGCGGCATAGAAACAGTTGAAGGCTTCTGGCAGACACACTGCTAAGGGGAATGTGGGGTTGGCTAATACAAAAGCGGTAAAAACGCCCGCTTACTCGCCTTAACCTACTGATATGCGACAAAATGATGGTGCACATTTTTTTATTAAACACCATTAATTCAACGCTTAACTATGACAGAACCTTAAACAAACGATAAATCGGTGAATTTAACAAAACCATAATGTCGATGTTACATTCTTGATATAAAAAGTTTATAAATCTTAAAAATTGGATGATGGATGCATACTTATCATGAGGTTGATGAATTATGAATGTCGATAAAG
>CAZYCY010000184.1:0-5267 GCA_964646145.1 uncultured Thiotrichaceae bacterium | reverse complement strand
GCCCACAGTATCATCCCGGTAGCGATCATGGCAGCGCCCATTAACCCTGAGAGAAAATACAACCAGCGTAGACCAATGCCAGCAAACAAGCCTTCGTGCAGATCAATCAATACCTCTCGAAATCTGCTAGCGCCGCTTGCTGTGTCACCTTTTTCACCGCCCGAAACATGCTGCAATTCCCCACTGACGGCATTATAGGTCAGTCTCTGCGACTGGCTTATACCTGTGTAGTCGGCGGGTCTTAACTCAATAGTTGCGTTAATATCACCCTGATTTTCTATCCTGATAAACCCCACCTGTTCTTGCTGCCAGTACTTCTGGGCTTTTAATAGCACACTTGATAGAGGAACTGCATTTGCAGATATGCCCGCTGCTTCTTTGCGCTCAATATTATCAAAAGCCTCACTAAAGAAACGATCTCTACTCTCTGCATCGACACCATAGGAGGTGATGATGACGCCAGGCATGGTGGTGAACATTAAAAAAACCAGACCACTGTAGGTAATCATCAAATGAAAGGGCAACGGTAAAACACTAAGCATGTTATGCGCATCAAGCCAGGAGCGCTGTTTTTTCCCCGGCCGGAAAGTGAAAAAATCCTTGAATATCTTTTTATGAATAATGATGCCGGTAATCAACGCCACCAGCATAAACATGGAACAGAGGCTGACTATCCAGTAGACCAGCGGGGTGGGCATATAGTGCAAACGCCAATGCATCTTATACAGCAGCTGACCGCCGCCAGTATCACGGACCATCACCGGCTTACCGGTTAGTGAATCGAGTTTTTCGCTTTGCCGTCCGCCGCCTTTTCCGGTTTCTTTATTGGCTGGGTTTTGCCACGAGATTTGTAAATAGGGAGACCGATCCACAGGAAACTTAATAGCCCAAGTGACTGCATTCGGAGCAATCTCAGTCAGTCGTTGCTCAGCCACCGCCAACATTTGTAATGGCGTTATGGCGTGATTAACCACTGCAAGTTCCGGTTGCATCCAACTGTCAATTTCGTTATCGAAATAACCGGCTGAGCCGGTGATAAAGATAAAATACAGCACCCCGCCCAGCACCAGACCCGACCAGGTGTGCAGCCAGCTCATCGACTGGCGAAAACTGCCATTCATAGGACGTACATGCTCATAACACACTTTCGGGGATTAAAAAAAATACCAGTACGGCACTGAACAGACTGGGAGTCATCAGCCCGATCCACGCCAGCCACGCTGTTTTAGCGGCGAAAACCCAGAGTACCGCACCGGCATAAACTAGAAAACTCAGCAGCATTCCGGTCAGTACCGCATCCGCCTGTTGCATCGGCAATATATACGAGAGCAGAATGGCGGCAAGATTAGCCAGTAAATAGCCGCCCACTATAGCCGCCATAACCCTGGAAAAAACAGCGCCGGAAAATACACCGCTCGGCAATGCATTAAAGGAGAAAAAACGCATTAAATAGACCTTGTTGAATATAAATCAGCCACGCAAACACCATCGTTCTGCCTACCTTAGGTATATAACGAATGAGCCTGAACAAAATACAATGTTTTTGTAAAAAATAATCAAGGACTAAGAGCAATGCCAGTAAGTTAAGTGCAAATGCTTGTCCCCGCACGCTTTAAGCGGGAACGGGGCTAAAGCCTCGTTTCCAATATGCTTTTATTCGAGATAGATGTAACATATAAGCTCAAGTCCATTCCTCCACGTAACTGCGTGAAGGCATGGACTTTTGAGCCTATGGTTTATGAAAGGAATCGCAGTGCAGGAATACTAGCACTGGATCAGAAATCGTACTTTAAGCTAGCAGAGACACTACGTGGTTTGCCGTAAAAACCAAAACCAAAATATCCTACGCTGGTAAAGTAAGTTTCATCGAAGATATTGTCAATATTTAAGCTTGCTGACAGTTTAGGAGTAACTTGGTAGCGGGCAAACAGATCGGTTACATAATAACTCGGCTGAGTTGCTTGGTTGCCGTCAGGCCCTACTGTACCATCACGTCTGGGAAAAATCTCACTCTGCCAGCGCAGGGCACCACCCACGGTCAGACCATTAACCCTGTTTGATAAGTCGTAGGAACCAGACAAGCGTAGCATATCTCTTGGTGCCCTGCGGGTTACTTCTTCGCCTGCGTTATTTTCGGCTTTACGGTGAGTATAGCCAGCATAAACCTGCAAGTTAGGCGTTACTGCACCCGACACTTCAAACTCATAACCCTTGGTTCTTACACCTTTTTCTGTCTTGTAACGCATTTCAGGTAGACCATTGACTATAATTTCCCGATCCTCTACCGCCAAATTATCTTGTAAAACATCAAAGACAGCAAAGCTGACATTTAAGCCCTTATCAAATAATTCAGCTTTAATACCCAGTTCTTTATTAACACCTGTGAGCGGATCGATAAGATTGTTATTTACATCTTTCTCAGTTTGGAACCTAAAAATATTGGTATAACTAGCATAAACTGAAACCGTTTTATTAATATCATAAACCACACCGACATAAGGCGTAACAATACCGCTGTCTGATTCATCTATTGTGTCTCCACCAAAATCATTAGAGTCACTAAAACTCCAGGAACTGCTGCGAGCACCGACAATAACGCTTAACGGATCAGTAATGCTAAAACGACTGCTTGCATAAACCCCAGACTGCTCTATTTTATCACTGCTTCTCCCACTAACCGTTGGCTCAAAACCAGGATGGGGATAATCCCATTCAAAGAAATTCCCTGTTGAAGGGGTAGTTAAGTTGAGCCAGCCTTTATGATTTATTTTATCATAACTACTGTTCCAACCCAGCACTAACTCATGCTCTCGATCTAATAAACTAAAGGGACCACTAACACGCAAATCAATAGAATTTTGTTCACGATCGGCAGCTCTTTTAACTGGGAATGCACTCAAACCTTCGCCTGTTACACGATCAAGAAACCCACGGACAAACAGGCGTTCATCATCAAAGCTTCCATTTAAATGGCTGGCTGCTATCTTAGCCGACCAGTCATTATTGAAATAATGCTCTAAAGAGGCAAAGGCAGTGGTGGTGTCGCGGTTTCTATAAGTCCAGTCCGTACCTGTGGTGGTTGAGCGAGGTAAGTCAGTGCGTCCGCCATCGGCATAAAACAGCGGTACAGGATCACCCCAGGTCATACCATCACTGCGGTGTTCTTGATGGTCAATACCAAAGGTAAACAAAGTGTCTGGGGTAATATCTGCCTCGATAACCCCATATAACACATTGACTTCTTGCTTTAAATGATCCATATAAGATTCATTTTGTTGATGAGCGGCGACCAGGCGACCGCGTAATTTGCCGTCAAAACCTAAGGGTGAGGAAACATCTGCCTCAACACGCCCCAAATTCCAACTGCCAGCTTTTACCGCAACAGAGGCGGAAAATTCATCGGTTGGGCGTTTACGCACCAGATTAATTGATGCCGAGGGAGAGCCAGCACCGACTAACATACCTGCTGCACCACGGATAATTTCTATTCGTTCATAAATAGCAGTATCGGCGAGGAAGTCACTTTGAAACGAACCCCCAGCAGCAAGATCACCGGCAAGCATGCCATCAATTTGAATATTTTCTATCTCAAAACCCCGAGCGGTTGGAAACACTCTGTCTGTCTCTACCTGGTTAATACTAATGCCCGTGGTATGCTGAAGCATTCCCGCAACGGTGGTAACTGCCCTGTCATCCATTTGCTGACGGGTAATAATCGCAACCGATTGTGGCGTTTCACGTAGCGACATATCTAAACCCGTCGCATTATTGATTGATTTAGTGGTATACGTACCGGTCACCTGTATTGGTTCTAAAAGCAGTGCATTATCTACTGTTTCTGCACTAACTAACGTTAATGTATTCCCATCCGTAAAACGATAGCTCAGCCCGGTGCCATCAAGCAATAATTGCAAAGCCTGCTCCACCGAATACTGCCCATCCAACCCCTTGCTATTGTTGTCTTGTGTCAGGTCGCCATGACCACTGAGATAAACACCCGATGCTTCAGCGAAACGGTTTAATACCTCTGCCAGCTTTCCGGCAGGAATGTTGTACTGGATTTGCTGTTTGGTTTGTTGTGTTTCTGCCTCAGTTTGTGCATTCAGCGCACTGGAATAAACCAGAGGTAAGGCTATAAGGCCAAAACCTGCCAGTTGAAGGGCAAGGGAAAATGCAGCTTTTTTACGCTTGAAGGTCGGTCGATATGGCATGAAATGCTCCTGATTTTATGTCAACGTTTTACTGTTAAACAGTCGGTTAATAATGGATTGTTATATCTATTAACCGAACGAGACAAAAAAAGGGGAACCTGAAAACTAAAAATAATTGAATTATTTTTTAAGTTTGAAATAATATGACGTGCTTTTACGCATCGCTGTTAAGGGGTAAGCCACATGGATGTGGCGAATAATCAAGAGTTTGCGCTATGTGCCGTCATGAAGGTACGGATTCAGGTTTAAATCAAAAAAATAGCTTTGTTTGTATAGGGGAACTATAATTAACTCAAGAATTAAGTTTTGATAGATTAATGAAGGAGTGTACCAATATGAATTTAGAAAACCATATCACTGTTACCCCTGATATTCGTAGTGGAAAACCCTGTATCAAAGGTACACGTATAACAGTGTATGATATTCTTGAATATCTAGCTGGTGGAATGACAGAAAAAGAAATCCTGGAAGATTTTCCAAACCTTAGTCATGAAGATATACAGATGGTTTTTGCCTTTGCTGCGGCTAGAGAGCATAGACTATCCGGCTCATTGGCGGCGTGAAGTTACTTTTTGATGAAAATATCAGTTTAAAACTGGTTAGTTTGGTTGCGCAAGAATTCCCAGAAAGTAGCCATATTGACTTTTTAAGAATGCAAGGGAGTACTGATAGTAATATTTGGGAATATGCTAAAGCTGAAAATTATATCATCGTCTCAAAAGATAATGATTTTCGCCAAAGGTCTTTCCTTTTTGGTTTCCCTCCTAAAGTAATATGGTTGTCTGTTGGAAATTGCGGAACAAAATATATTACAAACATTCTATTGGAAAATTCAGAGCAAATTAAAATCTTTGCAAATAGTTCTGTTGAAAGTCTGTTGGTATTAAACAAAACTTAACAGATACACGCGGGCGGTTAAGCGCATAAATCACAGAGTGGTCACCCTGAACCATTACTTTTAATCCGCTTTCGGTTCTATCGACACCCACCAGGGCAATAACCGGTTTACTTTTATTGGCAAGGCATCTTCCAGCATGGCGAGTACATGATCGGGTC
>CAZYCY010000183.1:0-5275 GCA_964646145.1 uncultured Thiotrichaceae bacterium | reverse complement strand
GACGGTATTTCGCAAAGAGCCAGGAAGGCGGTGCGATTATGTCCATGGATGGACGGTATTTCGCAAAGAGCCAGGAAGGCGGTGCAATTTTCATAGCGCGCAACACTAAGCCGCCTGCTCTTCCTGTTTCTTCATCTCCAGTAAAACACGCTTGTAATCCGTCGGCATGACTTTAACAAATTGTTTTATGGTTTCAGACCAATTACCTAAAGCGGCTTTTGCAAGGCTGGAACCGGTATAGTCAAGATGGTTTTTTATCAATGTTTTAACCTCATCGATGTCTTCATCAAGCTCCAGTGCCTCAAGCTCAACCATGCCCATGTTGCACAATGCTGTAAAGCTTTTATTTTTATCCCAGATATATGCGATGCCACCGCTCATGCCTGCGGCAAAGTTACGCCCGGTTTTGCCGAGGACAATAACACGCCCACCGGTCATGTATTCACAGCCGTGATCGCCAACACCTTCAACCACAGTTTTTGCACCACTGTTCCGTACACAGAAACGCTCTGCGGCTATGCCTCTAAAGTATGCTTCACCTGCGGTTGCACCATATAAAACCGTGTTGCCCACAATAATATTTTCTTCGGCAACAAAGCTACTGTTTTTGGGCGGGTAAACAATCAGACGACCGCCGGACAAACCTTTTCCAGCGTAATCATTGGCATCGCCTTCCAGTTCGATATTGACGCCCTGATACAACCATGCGCCCAGACTTTGGCCGGCAGAACCCGTCAGTTTTATATGCACGGTATTATCTACCAGTGGTTTACCAAGATGCGCTTTTGCCAGCTCATGTGACAACATGGTGCCAACCACACGGTTGGTATTGACGACTGGCAGATCCATCACCACCCTGTCACCATTATCTATCGCAGCTTTTGCGCGTTTAATAATTTCATTGTCCAGGGCTTTTTCAAGCCCATGGTTCTGTGCCTGGGTATGATAAACATCGACATTCTCATGCGATTTTTGTGCCGGGGTTAATAGTGCGGTTAGATCAATACCACTGGCTTTCCAGTGATTGATGGCAGCGTCCATTTCTAACACATCAACGCGGCCAATCATTTCATTGACGCTACGAAAACCTAAAGACGCCATGTGTTCGCGCATGTCTTCTGCAACCATAAACAAATAGTTCACCACATACTCAGGTTTGCCGCTGAATTTTTTACGCAACGCTTTATCCTGCGTGGCAATACCAACCGGGCAGGTATTCAAATGACACTTACGCATCATAATGCAGCCCAGGGTAATTAGCGGTGCGGTAGAAAAACCAAACTCTTCAGCGCCTAATAAAGCAGCGATGGTAATATCACGACCGGTTTTTAACTGACCATCGGTTTGCAGAACCACGCGTGAGCGTAAATCATTCATCACCAGCGTTTGGTGAGTTTCAGCAACGCCTAATTCCCACGGCAGTCCGGCGTGTTTTACCGAGGTCAACGGTGAAGCACCGGTGCCGCCATCGTGACCAGCGATAACAATATGATCAGAGAAGGCTTTGGTGACACCGGATGCAATGGTGCCAACACCGATTTCTGCTACCAGTTTGACACTGATACGAGCAGAGGGATTGGCATTTTTAAGATCGTGAATTAACTGCGCTAGATCTTCGATGGAATAAATATCATGGTGTGGTGGCGGGCTGATTAAGCCCACGCCCGGAGTCGAATGGCGAATACGTGCGATATTGTCATCCACTTTAGCGCCCGGCAACTCGCCACCTTCACCTGGCTTTGCACCCTGAGAAACTTTAATCTGCAATTCATCGGCATTGGTTAAATACCAGTTAGTGACACCAAAACGACCGGATGCAATTTGTTTGATGGCAGAGCGTTTGGAGTCGCCATTTGCCATCGGTATGAATCGCGAGGCATCTTCGCCGCCTTCACCGGTGTTGGATTTACCGCCCATGCGATTCATGGCAATGGCTAAGGCCTCATGACTTTCTGCTGAGATCGAACCAAAGCTCATCGCCCCAGTGACGAATCGCTTAACAATGGCTGAAGCCGGCTCCACTTCGTCCAATGGAATAGCACCGCCATTAACACCTTCTTTAAATTTCAACAGACCACGTAGGGTTGCACGACGGGTTGAATCGTCATCGGATACTTTGGCAAACTGTTTATATGCTTCACGGCTGTTATTTCGTGCTGCAAGCTGAATACTGGCGATGGTTTTCGGGTTCCACATATGCACTTCACCGCCACTGCGCCAGTGAAAATCACCGGGGTTATCCAGTATCGGCAAACGCACCACATCACGGGGTGGCCAGGCTTTTTCATGGCGACGCAAGGACTCTTCTGCCAGCACTTCAAGTGAAACGCCTTTAATGCGACTGGCAGTGCCTTTAAAGCAGCGCTTGATCACTTCTTCGCCCAGCCCCACCGCTTCAAAAATCTGTGCGCCTTTGTATGAATGCAAGGTTGAGATGCCGATTTTCGCCATTACCTTCAACATGCCTTTGGCAACACCTTTGCGATAAGCGGCGACGATGTTTTTGTCAATAAGGCTTTCATCATTATATTTTTCAACATCGAGCAATCCATCACGTTGTGACTGAAACAAAGCCTCAAACGCAAGATACGGGTTGATCGCGTCAGCACCGTAGCCAATTAATAAACAATGCTGATGCACTTCACGTGCTTCGCCGGTTTCCAGCACAATACCAATACGGGTACGTTGCTGATTTTTGACCAGGTGATGATGCACCGCGCCAGTGGCTAGCAGTGTGCTCACGGGAACACGTGAGGCGGAAATTTTTCTATCGCTCAACACCACCAGACTGTAACCTTGTGCAATGGCATCACTTGCTGCAACACAAATTTTATCCAGACATTTTGCCAGGCCATTTACGCCTTCGGCTTTATCATAGGTAATGTCGATGGTTTTTGTTTTCCAGCCTTGATAATTGAGATGCTTTAATGCCGCCAGCTCTTCGTTGGTCAAAATCGGATGCGGTATACGTAAACGATGCGCATGTTTCTCGGTGGTTTCCAGCAGATTACCTTCCGGACCGATATAACATTCCAGTGACATCACTACTTCTTCACGAATGGAATCAATTGCTGGATTAGTCACCTGTGCGAATAACTGTTTAAAATAGTCGTAAATCATCCGTGGCTTATCAGATAGACAGGCCAACGCAGCGTCATTACCCATGGAGCCAACCGGATCACGTAACTCACGCACCAGTGGCAGTAGCATAAACTGCATGGTCTCAACGGTGTAACCAAATGCCTGCATACGTGGGATAATGGTTTTTGGCTCAAAACCATGCGGCTCTTTTTCGCAGCCTAATTCTGATAATTTAATTTCCTGATTTGCCAGCCATTCACCGTAAGGCTGTCTAGTTGAAAAATCTTTTTTTAGAACCTCATCGGTAATCAGTTCGCCTTTATCAAAATCAATCAGGAACATTTTTCCAGGCTGCAAACGACCTTTGAATTTTACCTCAGCCGGATCAACATCCACCACACCAACTTCAGATGCCATGATGACACGATCATCATTGGTTAAATAATAACGACTCGGGCGCAAACCATTACGATCCAGCACCGCGCCGATACAGTGGCCATCAGTAAAAGCAATCGATGCCGGCCCATCCCACGGTTCCATCATGGCTGAATTAAAACGGTAGAAGTCTTTTTTCGCCTGATCCATGTTTTCATCAGACTGCCAGGCTTCCGGCACCATCAACATCACTGCTTCCGGCAAACTGCGACCGGACATCAATAAAAATTCTAAAACATTATCGAAGTTGCCAGAATCTGAGCAGTCATTTTCTGCAATCGGAAACAGGCTCTCTATGGCACAATCAAAATCATCACACTGCACCATGCCCTGACGCGCTGTCATCCAGTTTCGATTGCCCAGCAAGGTATTAATTTCACCATTATGACTCATGTAACGATTTGGTTGTGCGCGATCCCAGGAGGGGAAGGTGTTGGTGCTAAAACGCGAATGCACCATGGCAATATGCGAAGCAAAATCGTTATCCTGCAAATCCAGATAAAAGGTTTTTACCTGTAGCGCATTGAGCATGCCTTTATAAATAATGACACTGGGCGACAATGAGCAAATATAAAACATTTTTCGCTGTGATAGGGATTGGTCATGACGCAGCAAATGCGTACAACGTTTACGAATAACATAAAGCTGGCGCTCAAACTGTTTGCCCGTTACAGCAACTGCCTCAATATATAACTGTAAAATCACTGGCTGCGAACGTCGCGCTGTAGGACCGATATCTGCACCCTCAGTATCAACCGGTACTTCTCGCCAACCCAGGCATTTCTGCCCTTGTTCGATGATGATTTTTTCAACTTCGGCGATGCATTTAACACGCTGATCTTCCTCCGTCGGCAAAAACACATTACCGACGGCATACAAACCGGCAGCCGGCAAATCTACTGCCAAATCCTGTTGCGCTACCTTGCGACAAAACGCATCGGGCATACCAGTCAGAATGCCTGCGCCATCACCCGTTGTCGGCTCACAACCACAGCCGCCACGATGCTCCATACGTTGTAGCATAATTTCGGCATCAACCACAATCTGATGGCTCGCTTTACCCTTGATGTGTGCAACAAAACCCACACCACAACTGTCTTTTTCAAAAGCAGGATCGTATAAACCCCGCTTATCTGGCAATGCTCCAGGGGAGCCAAATTCTGTCTGTTCTAGTAATGTTGAGCTCATATTTAACCCGTAAGTATTTAACACGCAGTATTGGGCGCAGCACTGCTGCCACCTTATAATAAAATAACAATAAAAATCAGTCACATGCAAAGAAAAATTGAGAACCGCCTATGTTTTAGCGACTAGCCTTAATTGTTAATGCATAATGGCTTTCCCTCGCTACGACTTCTATTCCCGGACAACCTCGCGGGATCGTATATAGCAGGACACATCCAAACAAATCGCGGGCAAGACCGGTCATTTTAGCGAAAATATATATTTTTGGAAAGCGCAAGAAAAAGCCAGCACTATAAATCAATAAGTTACATAAATATGTGGGTAACTTCTCAATAAGTCGGGAACAAAACCATTACCAGTCCAAACATTATGTGACCTTGTTTATAACTATTCACAAAAGTTGCAACCAATCATGACACAGCATGACAAGCACTCAGAAAAACACCAAACCCTGATGTCACAGAAACGTCATAAAACCGTCATTTTTCCTTATCAATTCCTCAATAGATTTGCAGGCTCCATCTAACAATTAGTTAACGCAGAGTAAAAACATAATGAAAATGAAAGCGGAGCA
>CAZYCY010000182.1:0-5308 GCA_964646145.1 uncultured Thiotrichaceae bacterium | reverse complement strand
CGGGCACCACACTATCCGGTCAATCCGTGAGTGGCACACAGGTAGAGCAAACAGATAAAGTCACCGGCTCTGAAACGGGCGCTTGCCGTGCGATAACAGGTACTGAATACCTCGGTGTAGAGCAATTTACTAAGCTTTGCTCAACCATACCGCAACCGGCTGAAGCCGCACCAAGCAGAAAAGCGGGGTTAAGCGAAACCACGCATGGTCAATTGATGACCGGCACTAATGTTGCTGCCAGCAATGCTGCCAGTAAAACAGTTACTGGTGCTGAAGCGGGTGACTGCAAGACTGTTACTGGCAGCGAATACCTCGGTGTTGACCATTTTCAGTCCGTCTGCTCAACAAAAGCGGGTGCATCGCAGAGCGTAGCTCGTTCACAACAAAAAGTAATTGAAGGGCGCACTAGTAAAAGTTTACGCATCACCGGTGCCGATGAAGCACGCGACAATGCCGTTACCGGTTCAGAGTCCGGAACCGCACAGAATGTTACCGGATCTGACTACATTAATATGCAGCAAAGATCACAGAGTGCAGTAGCACCTGCCAAAGTTGACTTTAGTCACACCGCTGCCGGACTGCCCGTTTCAGGTGGTGAATCTTCACGCACATCCGGTATCACTGGCGATGAGCAAGATGCCTGTGGTCGTGTTACTGGTACTGAATATGTATCCAGTGAACGCTTTGTTTCAACTTGTGGAACCACACCAGCAGCCACCACCCCCGCTAAAGTGGGTGTCGATGCCAGCCGTGGCGGCATGACGATTACCGGCAACCTGGTTGATCGCGACAATAAAGTGACTGGTAATGAACCAGGTACTTGCCAACGCGTCACAGGCAGTCAGTACGACAGCTCAGCCAACAAGGATTTTTGCCATGAAGACTCACAGCAAAGCTCACCCCAACGATCGTCCAAGGTGCATGAAATGCACACCTTACACGGACGACCGCTGACTGGTACGGAGGGCAGCCCCTCCCCAAAGTTAACAGGTGACGACCGAGGTAGTTGCTCGGGCGTCACTGGAAGCGACTATGTTAGCCAGGAATACTTTCAGCAATCTTGCCAGCAGACACCTCAACCGAGTGGAAAATTGACCGACTTTAGTCAAACCTGGAATAACCAGGTAGTAAGCGGTGTCCAGACCGGGCACTCGCAAAAAACCACCGGTGATGAACAAGGCATCTGTAAAACCGTGACTGGTAGCAATTATGCAGGACGCGAACAAGTGAGCGAGTTTTGTTCTGCCCCTGCTGTGGCACAAAGTGAGCGACGCCTAAGTCAGCATCCTGATACCCCGGCTATACCTGTTTCCGGTATGACACCGGCGGTGGACGAACGTATGGCTGGCAATTTTCAGCGTGGTCAGTGCCAGCAAGTAACTGGCACACCCTATCAGGGACTACAAGATAGAGCATTATGCAACGGCGGCGCACCACATCACAAGCGACACCATCTGGCGCAAGCAAAAATGCTGCAACAAGTGCCACAGAAGGTCGCGCCAGTTACACAAATTGCAGAACCTTATAAAGCTGACTTTTCGGTGATGTCACCAGCAAAAGCAGCCTGGCAGCAGCGCAATGACGACCCCGCTTCTAGCAGAGTGCACAGCAGTGTTTACGCGCGCAGAAGCTCGATTACCGGTGCGGTTAACAAAGCCGAAGGAGTTATCTCCGGAACCCCTGAATTTCGCCACGGAGGTGAAATTCAAGCCATAGCACCTGAGATGGTACCAGCACAGGCAGAGAGAATCACTGGCGAAGGCAGCGAAAGTGGTACCCATATAACAGGTGACGACTGGTCACGCGGTGGTCTTGTTACTGGTACAGAAGGTCTATTTTCTGCCAGCCGTAATCAAACGCAACAAGGCGCGTCCGTTAAACGCGACCATATAAGCAATAACATTGGCGCTTACGCCCTTAAAGGTCGTGAGCGCCCGGAAGCAGCAATTTCCAAAGTGACCGGCGGCAGTGGCAATACCTGTACCACCGGTCTGGTTACCTTGTCAGGTGGCGCTAGCGCTTGATTATTTTCTACTCACGTTCAACCCCTGGTTTGAATGTGAGTAGAAATAAAAAGAAGCCTTAATACACAAGATACAACTACAGAGACGAATAATGAACACAAAAAACGCCTACAGGAGAAGAACTGCTAACGATGCAAGTCGTTATATGCAGGCGCCTGTCGGCATGGCTCAACCGCTGACATTAACTACAGCGCTAAAAAGTACTCAGACGACGCCTGCAGATCGCGAACCACCGCACGCAAAAGCACATGCAACAACCCCATCTACAGCGAGTTCGCCAGTTGAAGCCATAGCGTGCGATAGTTTACCAATTCGTTCATGCCGACATCCATTGACCGACTTGCAGGCGAACGCACAATTAGCGCGTTGTGAAGAAGCCATCAAGAGCCGCTTTGAAGCCATTGTGCCAACGCTTAAAAAGCTGGCAAACCTGCAACATGAAAACAATTTTATAACACAGGCGCAGACCCATGCCAGAAAAACACTGGGACATGAATTACCCGACGGCCTGCTGAGCAATTCCTGGGTGAACGGTCTGGACATGCAGGCAATATACGCACACTGCATTTTTGGTGCGCTGAGCAACTCTGTTGCACAGTTTGCAGACGACCTGCGCAAGCAGTCAGAAGACACGCTGGATACACAAAGCTTTTTTCTCGATTGCGGTTTTCACTGTGTGGATATCACCCCCTGCTCGGACGGACGTTTAAAAGGTCTGTCCAAATATATATTGCGTTTACCGCTTTCGGCTTTGACCGTAAGAAATGCCTATGCTGGCGCGCTGTTTAATGTAGAAGCGAATATCCGTCATTGGGAAAGCGTTGAGCTGGCCCGTTTTCGTACAGCTCAGCCAGTCACCGCAGATGCAGGAACACATTACTTAAAAGTGGTGGTTTATCATCGCAGTAGTTCCGACCCTTCACATCAGGGTTGTGCTGCACACGGCAGTAACGACCGCCTGTCGGCAGAAGCCGGTCTTGCGCGTTTGCACGAGTTTCGTGAAGCCATCGAAAACAGCTTTTGCTGTGGCGCTTCAGTCGATATTCTGTTGATTGGTGTCGACACGGATACCGATGCCATCCGGATTCATGTGCCAGATAGCAAGGGAGAACTAAACGTCTTTCGCTATATCGATAATGCACAGATATACCATGATACCTTGAATCTGAGTGCTGACAATGCCCGTATCGCAGTTTACGATGCGGTCAGCAAAACCAGTGAAATTGATGGCTGGGGCGCAGGCGAAGGTCAACCACAGGAAGGACTACGGCGGCTCATTGTCAATTTGTTAATTAATAATTTATCGCAGATAGAATATGTTAGCGATTTATATGAGGGTCGCTATCCCGACATTGGTCATGCAGAACGCTATATCAGTGTAGGTGACGGCTTTCAGGAAGTGCAACTACGCAACCTTGCTTATTATGCACACCTGCATACCGTGGAAGAAGGTGCCGCAGACCTCGATATAGGCATCAAGATTTTTACCGGTTTAAACCTGGCCAACGGACTGCCAGTACCGATTGCGATTCATTACCGCTACGACTCCAAAGTACCAGGATCCAGGCAGCGCATGAGCGATAAATGCCGACGCGTAAAAGCAGCGGTTGAAAATCGGTATACAGACCTGGCTGCACAGAATAAATTAATTTGCCAGATGAGCTTGCAGGATCGACCACTGGGCAGTCCACTTGAGATCATTGGTGAGGCGCTAACATGAGAATCATGCAGGTAGATAAAACCCTGGTTTCGACTAACCGTGTACAAAGTCTTGGTCACCGCCCATTGTTAGTTGTACGCGACAAACCCGGAGGTACACCTCTGGTCGCTGTTGATTCAGTGGGCTGTATTCCAGGCGACTGGGTGATCTGCGTTGGCAGCTCGGCAGCTCGTGAAGCGGCAGGCAGTAAAGAATACCCGAGTGATTTAACCATCGTCGGCATTATTGATTACTGGCAGGAATCCTGACATGGAAATCATGCAAGTTCATGATGATCTGGTCACTACCCGTCGTGTTGATGGTTTAAAAAGTGTTTCATTACGAGTGTTGCGTGATTATAACGGCAAACTTGTTGTCGCCACCGATCCTGTTGGCGTGCCGCCGGGACAGTGGGTAATCACCGCGAGTGGTTCTGCTGCCCGCTATGCAATGCCCGAGTACAGTACGTTAACTGACCTCACCATTGCTGGCATTATTGACGATTGGAAAGAGTAATCACTATAGATAACGAATAGAAGTTTTTTTAGCATTTTAATTTAAATATTTTAACGAAGGTCGGAGAATAATATGGCTAATGATATAACTGGTGTTGCATTGGGAATGATTGAGACTCGTGGTCTGGTGCCTGCCATTGAAGCGGCTGATGCCATGACCAAAGCGGCCGAAGTTCGCCTGGTTGGTCGTCAGTTTGTTGGTGGCGGTTACGTGACTGTTTTAGTACGTGGTGAAACTGGTGCGGTAAACGCAGCGGTTCGCGCTGGTGCTGATGCCTGTGAACGTGTTGGTGATGGTCTGGTTTCAGCTCACATCATAGCTCGTGTACATGGCGAAGTAGAAAACATCTTACCGAAGGCGATTGAAGATTAATTCGGAAGCCTAAATATATAATTGACTAAGGTCAGGAGAAACAAAATGAGTGATATATCTGGAATTGCATTAGGCATGATTGAGACCCGTGGTCTGGTGCCTGCCATTGAAGCGGCTGATGCCATGACTAAAGCGGCTGAAGTTCGCCTGATTGGTCGTCAGTTTGTTGGTGGCGGTTACGTGACTGTTTTAGTACGCGGTGAAACTGGTGCGGTAAACGCAGCGGTTCGCGCTGGTGCTGATGCCTGTGAACGTGTTGGTGATGGTCTGGTTTCTGCTCACATTATTGCTCGTGTTCATGGCGAAGTAGAAAGCATACTACCCAAGGCTGTTGAAGGTTAGGCTGTTATAGGTCAGACCGTCGAAGGCTAAAGTAGAACCCTTAAAAGTATTAACCCTAAGATTATTAATTAATCAGGAGAAAGAGAATGAGTGATATATCTGGAATTGCATTAGGTATGATTGAAACCCGTGGTCTGGTGCCTGCTATTGAAGCGGCTGATGCCATGACTAAAGCGGCTGAAGTTCGCCTGGTTGGTCGTCAGTTTGTTGGTGGCGGTTACGTGACTGTTTTAGTACGTGGTGAAACCGGTGCGGTAAATGCAGCGGTTCGCGCTGGTGCTGATGCCTGTGAACGCGTTGGTGATGGTCTGGTTTCAGCTCACATCATTGCACGTGTACATGGCGAAGTAGAAAA
>CAZYCY010000181.1:0-5349 GCA_964646145.1 uncultured Thiotrichaceae bacterium | reverse complement strand
TTTGGCTCATGCAAGCCAGTTGTTAAAATTTGGTATAAAGCCTAAAGATGCATTACATGTTGCATCAGCAGTAGAAGGTAAAGCCGATTACTTTTTAACAGCCGATGATAAATTACTTTCTGGCATCAAGAAAAGTAATATGATCGAGATATTAAACCCTGTTGACTACATCAAGGTATTAGAGAAATGATAGCAATTACAGATAACGAAATAAAATTACAAGGTATTGAAGCACTTATTTCTTCTTTAGGAGAAGTTCAGGCCGAACGTTTTATTAGCTTAATTCTTAGAGAGCCTTTTGACTATACAGAATGGCAAAAAAAGTTATGGCCTGATAAAAGTATTGAAGAAATTAGTAGTATGGCTATGGATAATTATAACGATTAAAAGCATAATAACAGTTTGCACATGGACTGCCATAAGTCGCAGTTTTTTTGTAACCAATGGGTCAGACTCGATTGATCCTTCAGTAGTGGCATTGGCACTGCCTCTGTTACCCAAAATCAAAAAAAATAACGGTCAATTATCCCAATTATCTGTAGTTATCCTTATCTGAAGGAAAGGGGGTCAAGTCGCTTGCTTCACAATACTCATGATAATTTACTTAATTTGATATAAAAAATTTGATGGACAAACCGGTTTTGATAATTAGGGTCAGATAATTAGGGCCAGAGTAGAATGGCACTTACTTAAGCATTAAGTCATTTAAAATCAATGTGTTATAAGTGATATAAAGCACAGTGCTTCAGTATTAATTTAGCTCCTATAGTTCAAAGCATATAGGTTTTGTTTTGAATTCATTCATTATCCAACCAATACGCGGATTGCAACTATATGATTTTTATAGCGTTATTTCTTAAGTAAGTGCCATTCGGGTCAGAGTAAAATATTCTAATGAGAACACCATTCACACCAGAAGCCGATTCAACTTCTGTAGGTTGTCCTCTATAAATGTATTTTTCAGACATACTCTTTTTTGGTTGCCTAACGCCTACATTACTTGACGTAAAAAGTGACGCTTTTACGGTCAGGTGGATGCGATTGCTATGCATCGACACGGTAAATACCTGCTTCTGAATTGTGGTTCAAAACATTCAATATACTCGGCACAAGAGGTTCGAGTTCTTGTAGTCGGTTTCCATTCGCGATAAGCACGATCACCATGACCGAAAGATCGGCGTGGTTTTGCTGATATTCCATATTTTTGTCGGCTGTAATTAACGCGACAAACTTATGCTCAAATGCTAACTGGAGCAGTTGACCATTTTTTGTTCCAGCCCACCCCATCTGTTGAACTGTTTGAACCTCGAACTCAGCCGGAAATGAAGCTGCGAGCTGTCGTGGTACTTGCTCATCAAGCAGCAGCTTCATCAGATTCGATGATCTGTTTCATTGCAAGATCAAGCAATGTGGTTGCTTGATCTCGAGTAACAGTTGGAAAATTGTCCAAAAAGTCATCCAGGCTATCTCCTGCCTCTAAATGTTCAAATAAAATACGCACCGGAACTCTAGTCCCAGCAAAAACCGGAGTACCACCGAGAATTTCTGGATCTTTGTTAACAATCGAATTTGGCATTTTCTTCACCTCTAACGTGAGTTTACCCTATATTCTCGGTAGATTCCTGGATCGATGAAACCAATGGTGTCAGACTCGATTGGAGGATCGATGGGGACAGACTCGATTGGTAAGCCCCTTACTTATTAGCTCTACCCTGTTATCCAAGATCAAAAAAATAACGGGCAATTATCCCAATTATCTTTACCAAACGCACTGGGAATAAGTAAATTAATAATCGCGCCAGTTTTATTATTCACTTACATTTCAAACGTGTAATTATCAACAACTTTAAGTGCGCGAATTATATCTTTTTAATGTTTTTTCAGACTTACTGAGACCTCAGCATAACTCAGGTGCAAAGAAAAATGAGATAATTTTTTTAGTATTTTTGGAAAAATTGAGCGTAATAGTTTGCTATTGCGCGATATTTTGGCGGAAATGCTAGAAATAATTAGCCATTTTAATTTGTGCTTGAGTTATGCTGAGGTCTCTTACTGATGGTTGAGCAACAAATAATAGCATTTTCTGTTTTTAAATTAACAGGCTTATACTATTGTTTTAAAATGTTATTTTTCGACTTGTCTGGTGATAGTGACAGCAAACAGGAATAGCTCACTGGATTTAAAGTCCCCGATAGGTGATCCGTAAATCCCACGCCTTTAGGCGGCTATGGTTAAGTGGAAGCATAATTAATCTCGTTACTTGCCTGTTACGCTCCGTCATTCCTGCATGTTTCCCCGCTCAAAACGTGCGGGAATGACGTGACGAGTAATGATGAATCTAGTGCGCTATAGTGCCTTTAGGCGAAATGATCGGCTTTTAGCCGTAACCTGAAACCACCGGCTTTGAGCCGGTGGAGTATTCATAGCGCTTTAACAAGACAAATTTAAACCGTTAATAATTCCGACACCTCTTTCAAGCAATAATTTTATCAGCCTCGAATAATTGGGAGAGACCACAGCAACAAAAGCTGCTCATCTGCTCTAAAATCAATATTGGACATTAGTGTCTGATTGTTCAGTTAGCACACCCAAAAGGCTGGTCTTCGTGGCTAATCAGGAAAATTTATTGACCAATATAAAATCTTACATGGAGTTAGTGTTATGCTAATCTATTTCGTGAGGATAGCTCAAGGTCAGAGCCCTTTAATGCTACTATTGTAGATTAAAAACTCACCAAGGTTATTTCCCAGTTTGAGATAAATCCCGACTGCCATGGATAACGGCAATAATATCGATGCGTTGCTCACTGATAATCCAGTACATAATTCGGTAGCCCTGAAAGATTACTTCACGCAAGGTATCGTCTTCTGCTTCGGGTATTTTACGACCACTTTTAGGAAAGCGTTTTAATCGATCCACCGACTGCATAATCGTCTGTACAAAACTTTGTGCGAAGGGTGGCGCATCTTTAGCAATGAAATCAAAAATAGCATCCAGGTCATCCAACGCAGAATCCGTCCAGTTAATACCCAGCATTGTTACAAATCATTAGCGCGTTGCTGATAACGTTTTTTAACGTCCTCATGTGGCGTGATTTTACCCTCGCGTGAATCCTGCATGCCCAGTTCAATTTTTTGCTTTACATATAACTCGTACATAATGTCATTGTAAGTAGCGGTATCAGGAAGTTGATCGATGAGTTGTCTGGCAGTGTCTTTGGCGTTTTGCATAAAATCCTCTGATTTTTTTAGTTGCTGATTATTGTTGAATACAAAGCTATTCAACAAAAGCCCGTTTTGCATTATGTTTTAAAATTAAGCTTTCCAGTACCGCTTTAGCGTTCTTCGTCATCAAGCTGACTTAATGCTTCAAACTGTAATTTTAGCTCATACTCGGACCGCGTTCATCTTCTGCAGAACCAATGGGGTCAGACTCGAATGGCACTTACTTAAGAATTAAATCATTTAAAATCAATGTGTTATAAATGCTATAAAGCACAGTGCTTTAGTATTAATTTAGCTCCTATAGCTGAAAGCATATAGGTTTTGTTTTGAATTCATTCATTATCCAACTAATACACGGATTGCAACTATATGATTTTTATAGCGTTATTCTTTAAGTAAGTGCCACTCGGGTCAGAGTTAATGATTTTCTTTTTTATTCAATAACAACCAAAGAGGTCAAGACTCGATTGGTAAACCCCTTGCTTATCGTACTGGCATTAACTCTAGCTCAGGGTAATTGATTTTCAGGCTCCTAGGCAAAAAATCAATTGCTCTGACCACATTGGTACAGTTTTTGTTGGTAACTCTGGATTGGATCAGCCCAATCGGCTCAACTAAACCAATTTTCTATCTTTACATCAGAAAAATTCTGAAAGTCGTTAACATTTCGGGTGACCATAATCAGTCTATTACTTGCTGCTATAGCTGCAATTTGAGTATCAATAAATGCAGGGCTTAACCCCTCACTACTTAAACGAACCTGTTCTGCCGAATGCCAGTTTGCTGCTTTTTCATCATAGGATAAAATGGGCAAGGTATTGATAAAGCCATTTAGATACGATTCTAATTTATTGCGTAGTTTAGACATGGGCAAACGTCTGCAACCAGTTAGTAGTTCATAATAAACAGGCGCAGCCAGTGCGATCTGGTACTGATATTGGGTGAGTTTTTTAATCACAGATGTATCTGGTGATTTTCTTGTTGGCTCAGACAGAATATTGGTATCCAGTAAATACAACAGGCTCATAGCGTAATATCACGCCCACTGATTTTAGTTCGTAAGCCTTCAAATATAGCAGGATCAACATCTACCTGCTGATAATTTTCATCATTTAAAAACCGTGTTAAAGCATCAGCAGGTGAAGTTTGTTTGGCACTAACTTTGTTAAATTCATCCGCAGAGAGTAATACCGCTACGAGTTTACCTCGGCGAGTAAGATGAACTGTTTGTCCTTCTTCTGCCTCATGCACGATGCGCGATAGATTGTTTTTAGCTTCAGCGATGGAATAATGTTGCATAATAGCCTCCTTGACTATTCGTATAGTCATGGCTATTTTACCATGTAGCCATTATAGTGGCTATCTATCAATGGCATCAGAGTTGAATGGCACTTACTTAAGCTTCTTAGGACGACCATTTACTCGGACAAACTCCCTGGCTTCAGCTCTTGGTTTTACCAACAGAGGATAAGCTTTAGGTCTTCTTTTCATGGCTCTTGGCTCTATTCTCCCTGGTCTTTTTGCAACCCGTTGTTGCGCCATCAAGGTGAGTAAAAATTCCAGCGCAGCTCTATCCATGATCGCCGTTTGCTGGAGATAATTAAGCCATAGTTGCAAGCAATGTTTGAAACTAAGGTCGGTTGCTTGCAAGCCTGCCATTAATGCCGATTGCGCCATGAGTAATCTAATAAGATTGTACGCCAGAATGTAAACCCAAATCTCTTTGGCTATCATCTCAGGGGTTCGGCAGCTCAAGATATTCATACCAGGAATGGTCTTAATCTGACCCAGGTTCGTTTCAATTTCCCAACGACGTTTATAAAGCGCAAACAGTGAGCATTTAGAATGGGTCTTCGCGTCAATTAGTGTTGTTATCATTATCTTGCCCTTGGCTGCAAATTCACGCACAGAAATTGTATCTGGTAGCGCATCAAATCGGGCTTGTTCAATCCAGTCTGGTTTCTTTACGGGCTTTGATATCTCAATGAGATGATCACGCTCACCAAGCAAAACGCCTTGTTTAAAATCCGTTGTTCGCCGACGCGCCCCAAGCTGCTCCATCAAGATATCGGCCAGGGCAAACGCATTAAAATTATAGTCCAAATAACACTTTTAAACGGAAGTT
>CAZYCY010000180.1:4059-5441 GCA_964646145.1 uncultured Thiotrichaceae bacterium | reverse complement strand
TTTAACTATTCTCGGAGTTATTGTGTGTGGCAATATGAATTGTAATAAATGCTAGACATCGAACGCGTAGCTGGCGGTAATCGCGCCATTTTAGTCCACATGGACATATACGATGATGCGCATCGTGAAAACCTGTCTGAATTTAAAGAGCTGGTATTATCGTCGGGTGCACAAATATTGACGATAGTTACTTCCAGCCGAAAACGAGCCGACCCTAGATACTTTATCGGCAGCGGTAAAGCGGGCGAAATTGCCGAGTTAGCTAAACAGCATAAAGCGGATGTGGTGCTTTTTAATCATGCACTGGCGGCCTCGCAGGAGCGCAATCTGGAGCGTTTGATTCAGTGCCGTGTGCTTGATCGCACTGGCTTGATTCTAGACATTTTTGCCCAGCGCGCGCGCTCATTTGAAGGTAAATTACAGGTCGAGCTGGCGCAGTTAAAGCACCTTTCGACCCGACTGGTACGAGGCTGGACGCATCTTGAGCGTCAAAAAGGTGGAATCGGTCTGCGCGGCCCCGGTGAAACTCAACTGGAAACCGATCGCCGATTGCTGGGACTTCGTATTAAACAAATTAATAAACGGCTAGAAAAAGTCAGAAAACAACGTGAACAGGGCAGGCGGTCGCGTCAAAAAGCAGAAATCCCCACCGTATCGCTTGTGGGTTATACCAATGCCGGGAAATCCAGCCTGTTTAACCTGTTATCAGATGATGATGTTTATGTGCAGGATCAACTGTTTGCCACACTGGACCCTACATTACGGCGTGTTAAGTTAACTAATGATGTGACTTTGATACTTGCCGATACGGTTGGTTTTATTCGCCACCTGCCGCATGACCTGGTTAATGCCTTTCGTTCCACATTACAGGAAACAGCACAGGCGCAATTATTGTTGCATATTATTGATTCGGCAGATGAAAACCGTGATGCTAATATTAATGAAGTGGAAAAGGTGCTGGAGCAAATAGGTGCCTCCGAGGTTCCCTGTATTCAAATAATGAATAAAGTGGATTTGACCGGGGTAAAGCCAAGAGTGGATGTGGCTGAAAATGGCAAGGTAAAACGCATCTGGTTGTCAGTGGAATCGGGTAAAGGCATAGATTTACTCAAACAAACGCTGATAGATTTGTTTAGAGAGCAGATGATAGAAGGAACACTGTTGTTATTACCAGCAGATGCACGTGTAAGGGCAAAACTTTTTGAAATTGGTGTGGTCAGAAGAGAAACAATCGATGAACAAGGTCGCTTTTTACTGCAAATTTGCATTTCACGTCGGGATTTAAATCAGCTTAAATCGCGTGAACAGATTCCATTAGAATCCATGTTAGGTGAAACTAATCTGTTACAAAAAACGCAAAAAGGTCTGTAAGCGCCTTTTTT
>CAZYCY010000180.1:0-3959 GCA_964646145.1 uncultured Thiotrichaceae bacterium | reverse complement strand
GGTGTCTTTTTACATTTCTTTGCGTCCTTTGCGACGAAAAGCTTTTCTTGGATAAATATTCAGGTACAATAACGCGTTTTCTGGTGTCTTAAATACACCACGGCACAACATACATAAAGTGAATTTTGGAAATATAATATGCGAAAGCAAGACGATATAAAGCACAAACGGGACCGGTACGATATGGCCTGGAATGAACCCGGTGGCAGTGGTGGCAATGGTAGTAAAGATCCATGGGGTAACAACCAGGGTAATAAAGGTAATCGTGGTAATCAGGGACCACCTGATCTTGATGAAGTCTTTAAAAACCTGCAGGATAAATTTGGCAGCCTGTTTGGTGGCAAAGGCGGCGGCAAGGGTGGTGGCAAAAGTGGCAGTTCTAGCGGTGGTTTCAGCAGCCTTGGCATAGGTCTGGTGGTTGCTATACTGCTTGTCATCTGGTTGGCCACTGGTTTTTATAAAATTGAAGAAGCAGAGCGTGGTGTTGTGCTGCGTTTTGGCGAACATGTAACAACGGTACGAACAGGCTTGCACTGGCATTTACCAATACCTATAGAAAGTGTTGAAAAAGTAGATGTAACCAGAGTTCACACCCTGCCGATTAATTCAACCATGTTGACCGAAGATGAAAACATAGTCGATATCATAGGTACGGTTCAATATCAAATTTTTGATGCGGAAGCATTTTTATTCAATGTCCGGAGTCCGGATATTTCATTGATGCAGATTACAGAAAGTGCGCTACGTCAAAGCATTGGTCGCAGCAAAATGGATCATGTTATTACTGAGGGTCGTGCTGAAATAGCCTTGCAGGTAGAAGAAATTATTCAGAGTATTGTTGAT
Source organism: uncultured Thiotrichaceae bacterium (assembly GCA_964646145.1). Taxonomy (GTDB): domain Bacteria; phylum Pseudomonadota; class Gammaproteobacteria; order SZUA-229; family SZUA-229. The sequence goes on along the minus strand of CAZYCY010000180.1, from coordinate 3,116 downwards.
GCTTATGGCGCAGGTATTGCTATCTTTGATGTAAATATTCAGGAAGCAAAACCACCGGAAGCAGTAAAAGATGCGTTTGATGATGTAACACGAGCACGTGAAGATGAGGTTCGTTTCAAAAATGAAGCTGAAGCTTATCGCAATGAAGTGATTCCAAAAGCACGTGGTGCTTCTGCACGTATACTTGAGGAAGCAGAAGCCTATAAAAGTGAAGTTGTTGCCAGAGCAGAGGGCGAAGGCGAGCGTTTCAAACAGTTGCTAAATGAGTATCTAAAAGCACCTGAGGTTACCCGCCAACGTCTGTATATTGACATGAAGGAATCGGTACTGACTAATAGTACGACAATAATGATTGATATTGATGACGGCAATAACCTGGTGCTGTTACCATTGGATAAACTACTGGGGCGACATGTGGCTACAGATAATGTTACCGCGCAACAAAGAACGGCGGCAGAAATATTGAGAGATATTCAGCAGCGTGGAGAAGCGCAAAGCAGACAGCAAATCCGATTAGATGATCTACGTGCGAGAGGAGTACGATAATGTTAATGAACAGTTTAAAAATTATTGGGCCTTTAATTGCAATACTGCTATGGTTTTCCATGTTTACCGTCGATGAACGCCAGAAAGCACTAAAGTTTCAGTTTGGTGAGATTATTAAATCTGATTTTGAACCGGGGTTGCATTTTAAAATCCCGTTTATTAATAATGTCAAAAAATTTGATGCACGAATTTTAACCATTGATCAACGACCTGAACGTTTTTTAACTCAGGAAAAGAAAGATCTTATTGTTGACTCTTATGTTAAATGGCGTATCCAGGATATCGTTGAGTATTATAAAACCACACAAGGCGATGAGCTGACAGCAGGTCGTTTATTGTATCAAAATATTAACAATGCGCTGCGTAACGAATTTGGTAAACGAACGATTCATGAAGTTATTTCTGGTGATCGTGAACACATTATGGGTGTAGTAACGCGGCAGGCCGCCGTCCATGCCGACTCGTTGGGTATAGAAGTGGTTGATGTTCGCCTAAAAAGGGTGGATTACCCTGATTTAATAAGTCAGTCCGTTTTCCAGCGTATGCGTGCCGAGCGTGAACGTGAAGCACGGGATTTTCGTTCAAGAGGTAATGAAGCCGCAGAACGTATTCGCGCAGATGCTGATCGTCAAAGCAGTATTTTAATCGCAGAAGCCAAGCGAGACTCTGAAATAATACGTGGTGAAGGTGATGCACAGTCAACACGAATATTTGCTGAGGCTTTTAACCGTAATAAGGAGTTTTACAGGTTTACTCGTAGCTTAACAGCGTACGCGAAAAACTTTTCCGACCCTAGCGATATAATTTTATTGCAACCAGATTCGGTTTATTTCCGTTACTTTAAAGATCCAATGGGCAGGATTAGTCAGTAATATCAATCTGAACAAAGCAGTGAGACGAATCTAGGTTCTGCATGTGGGATAGCATTATTCCAGCATTGGCATTAGTGCTGGTGATAGAAGGTATACTGCCTTTTTTAAGCCCGAAAAGCTGGCGTGATGCAATGTCACAGGCCGCGCAATTACCGGACAGGGTTTTGCGTGGCTTTGGTTTTGCCAGTATGTTGGCAGGTGTGCTAATACTCTATATCATTAATTGAGAATGAAGGTAACGCTTATACCATGAAGAACATAAAGCAAATAAAGGCTTTAATTTTGATTCATTTATACCCTTCATGTACTTCATGGTATTAAACAGTTACTTTATGCGTTTGAGATGGGTGAGTAGTTACGAATGGGGAATTGAGAATCAGACACTGTGTTGTTCGGTTACGGGTTCTCTTTTGCTTTTTCAGCCTGCATCCTCCGCGCTTGATTAATACAGCATGACAACAAAAAAACACTGGATTTTACCCGAAGGCATTGAAGAAGTTCTGCCTGAGCAGGCAGCAAGATTTGAAGCCATGCGTCGATTACTGCTCGACCTCTATGCCTCTTGGGGTTATGAGCTGGTCAAACCACCCACTATTGATTTTATTGAGTCATTGCTGACAGGCACCGGACACGATCTCGACCTGCAAACCTTCAAACTGGTCGATCAACTATCTGGTAGAACATTAGGGCTACGTGCTGACATGACCCCTCAGGTTGCACGTATTGACGCCCACCAGTTACAACGTGGTGTGCCAACGCGTTTGTGTTACATTGGCACAGTCTTGCGCACCCGTCCTGAATCCATCGGTGATAGCCGTAGCCCTCTACAACTTGGTGCCGAACTGTACGGGCATGCTGGTGTAGAATCTGAGGTCGAAATCATCGGCTTAATGTTACAGACATTTGCCGCTATGAAAATTGAAGACATCTACCTGGATCTGGGTAATGTTGATATCTACCGTGGTTTGGCAAAACAGGCAGGCTTATCAAAAGACCTTGAAGGCCTACTGTTTGATATGTTGCAGCGTAAAGCGGTGACAGAAATAAATACCTTATTAGAATCTTTGGATATTAACGATAAGGTAAAAGTTATGTTGTCAGAACTGTCTTCACTCAATGGCGACAAAAATATTTTGCCAAAATCCAGGGCAGTGCTGGCTGATGCAAATGATGCAGTGAAACAGGCAATTGACTATCTGGAAAAAACAGCGCAGTTAATGTGGCAACGATTTGGTCACCAGCTATCGACAAGCAAAGTGCATTTTGATTTATCCGAGCTGCATGGTTATCACTATAAAACCGGTGTGGTGTTTGCTGCCTTTGTGCCACAGCTAGGTCAGGCGATTGCACGTGGTGGTCGTTATGATGATATTGGCAAAGTTTTTGGGCGTGCCAGGGCAGCAACCGGCTTTAGCACTGATTTAAAAGTATTAAATCAGTTATCGAAAAAGCAGTTTGATTTACCGATAAAAATATTTGCCCCCATAGGCGCTGATCAAAGTAAAATTGCCGCATTACGCGCAGAAGGGAATATTGTTATAGAACAATTGCCAGGTCAAAATACAGACGCAAGAGAAATGGGCTGTGATAGAAGCCTGTGTTTCGTTGATGCTCAGTGGATTGTAAAAGATTTGTAATTACTTAGCGTATTATCCGGGTAAGGACGCAGGTTATTGATTTCTCCGTCCTTTGGTTCGT
>CAZYCY010000179.1:0-5471 GCA_964646145.1 uncultured Thiotrichaceae bacterium | reverse complement strand
TGAGATCACCCAATCTGAAACAAAAATTCGGCGTTAAGTTCCGCATCTTATTTAACCCTGAGTCCTAAGCCAAACCCAGGCGCAGCAGTGCGGGCAAAATTGGCTATCTGGATTATTATAAAGCGCTGCATAAGTCTTATAATACCTTTAACCGGTATTGCGCATCCCTGCAGCTATGGCATTAATGCTACGCAATAAGGGTTTTAGCCACTTCTCACGCTCTTCCTTGTCGAGTGATTCATCACGATAACGTTTCAGTAGCTTGATCTGTATGTGATTTAGCGGGTCGAGATATGGGTCGCGCCGCATTAATGACAATGCTAATGGCGGAATATCATCCAGCAAGTGCACCATGTTTGCGACTAGCAGCGTTATTTGCAGGGTGCGATCATATTCTTCTTTTATCATGCCATAGATGCGTTGACCGGTTTCGGCTGAAATGCATAATTCTGAATATTCTTTTGCGGTACGCATATCGGCCTTGTATAAAGCCATTTCAGTGTTACTTAGCAGAGCCTTAAAATAAGGCCAGTTCTGATACATTTCACGTAATTTATCCAGCCGGGAGTCATCATCGCCTACCCATTGTTTTAATGCCGTACCGATGCCATACCAGGCAGGCAGCGTTTGCCTTGCCTGTGCCCAGCCAAATACCCAGCCAATGGCACGCACTGATGATTTTGAGCGATCACCTTTTTTACGGTGTGACGGACGTGAGCCTATGTTCATCAAGGAAATTTCGCTGACCGGCGTGGCTTCATAAAAATAATCAAGGAAACCCTCAGAATGGTCGGTTAACTGCCGATAGCTATCTTCACCGTAGGTCATAATTTCACGCATAATGGCCATATTTTCTTCGGTCGCGGTTGATTCGCCCGGCATAAGTTGATAACGACTTGCCAGCATTAAACCGGTGACGCCAAGCGTCAGTTCATAAACGGCGGTTTCTGAATTGCTGTATTTATTGGATAATACCTCACCCTGTTCGGTGAATTTAATCTGTCCATGCACTGTGCCTTCTGGCTGTGAAAGGATGGATTCATGAGTAGGACCGCCACCGCGACCAATGGTACCGCCGCGACCATGAAATAAGCGGCAATCTATCTGGTGCGAATCGGCAAGTCGAATGACTTTCTTCTGGGCTTCAAATAACTGCCAACTTGATGCCAGTATACCCCCATCTTTGCAGGAGTCGGAATAACCCAGCATGACTTCCTGCATGTTGCCAGATGCCTGTAGCAAGGTTTTGTAGGTTTCGTCATCGAATAATCGTGCCAGCACCGGCTCGATATTATTAAGATCTTCAATGGTTTCAAACAGCGGTGAAATGCGGATTTTGCAGAACCACTGCTGCGCCTTTTGGTTCGTAGACGGCACATCATTGTGCCGTTGCACTTGTTTTTTGCCAACCAGTCCAACCAGTGTTGCCAGCATCAATACTTCCAGTATGTGACTGGCTTCATGTGTCATGGAGATGACGTATTCACCAAATGCCTTGGGGCTGATTTCATCATACATCCTTTCGATAACTTTAAAGACCTCAAGAGTTTCCTGATTATTATCATTTAGCTGTGTGTGATCAAAGTTGATGTCCTGACACTGATTTTGAATAAGCTCAGATAGAAGTTTGACGCGCGCGCTTTCATCCAGCATTTGGTAGTCGCTATGTTTATTGCTTAACTTCAGTATTTCGGTTACCGCCTCAGTGTGGCGCGTGGATTCCTGACGTACATCCAGATGCATCAGATAAAAACCAAAGGATTCAACCAGACGGATCAGGTCGATAAGTGCCAGGTCGGCAATTTTTTGATCGCCGTGGCTAATCAATGAGTCTCGAATCAGTATTAAATCTTGTAAAAATTCATTTTCAGTTTTATAAGCATGTTCGTACTGGCTGATGTCAGCACTGGCATCGGCAATCAGATCGTGGGTTTTTGCCAGGTTTTGTCTTATGCGATAACGCATGAACGCCAGCTTTCTTTGATACGGCGAATGTGCATAAGCCAGCGGGTTGATGGAAAAAACATAAAACCGCAGATTTTCATCAAAACTCAGACTTTCGTTAAATTCCTGACTTGGTGAGCATAACTGGTCGGAGTGGGTCAAGTGTTGAAACACATCATTCAGGCGCTTGATGTATTCCTGTAAAGAGGTTCTTGATTGCAGGCGCAATGCCAACGTGGTGATTTCTGGTGTGACATTGGGGTTGCCATCGCGGTCGCCTCCAATCCAGGAGCCAAACTTCATAAAACTGGGCACGGTAATTTTTGCATTTGGGTACTGTTCGTGTAGTTTGTCTTCCAGATTGCGATAAAGCACGGGTACGGCATCAAATAAACTTTCTTTAAAGTAATAGATGCCATTTTTAATTTCGTCACGTACCTGTGGTCGAGTTTCTCTTACCTCATTGGTACGCCATAAAATATGGATCTGTGTTTCCAACTCGCCAATTACCTTTTGCCGTTGCGCCTTGCCCATGCGGGTGTCGTTGAGCTTTTCGTTGGTTAAAAAGATGCGGCGCAGAACAAACAAAACGCTGCGGCGTTTTGCTTCGGTAGGGTGCGCGGTGATTACCGGGATATAAGCGAGCCGGTCAAGCAGAGTTTGCATGCGATCGGCCGACATGCCCATGTCGATAAATGCGCGCAAAGCGCAATCGAAAGAGCCAATCCATAACTCACCCGCTTTGCGTAATTTTCGGCGGCGAAGCTGCAACTGAGAGGCTTCTTCAGCCACGTTGACCAGGCTAAAATAGGTGCTGAATGCACGTACTACCTGAGACAGTGTTTTTTCATCCAGCGATTCAATTAATGCCATTAAACACATTCTTTTCTGGCTGTCTTCCTGTTTGTGTAACTCGATGAAGCCCATGCGCAGTTTTTCAACGGCATCGTAAACTTGCACACCAGCATTGGCTAGTAACACATTACCCAGAAGATTACCAAACAGTTTTACTCTGGTGCGCAGTTGCTTGTCTGTGCTGGCGGTATTTAATAAGCCTGCCAGATTTTTACTCGGATCCGGCTTAATTTGCTCGTTTCCCGAAGTAATAATCGCTGATTGGGCTGAGAGTGAATTTAAGGTGTTATTCATAAGCTATTGTGGATGAATGTTGTTGCCGTATGATATAAAGTTTGTAATTATAGCGTATTTAAGGATTTGCTGACACTGCATGGTGAATCGGGAAACTGGCTAATGCCTTTTCTCGTCATCAGGTTGTTTGGGTTGTATAATAATGTGCAACATATAAAGCGTTGCATAAGTATTCGCAGCGTGTACTTATGCAACGATTAATAATAAGAGTATTTTTTCCACCTGAGAATTTATTATGTCGAAACTAACAGAACTTGCCTCGTGGAAGGCGCTTACAGCGCATTTTGAGCAGATAAAAAATGTGCACATGCGAGACTTGTTTGAGCAAGATGCGGGGCGTTTTACCAAGTTCAGCGCACAAATGGACGACATTCTGCTGGATTTCTCAAAAAACCGGATCAACGAAGAAAGCTTTCGTCTGTTGTGTAATCTGGCACGGGAAACCGGTGTTGAAGATTGGCGTGAGAAGATGTTTTCTGGTGAACCCATCAATATTTCCGAGTTTCGTCCTGTTTTACACACCGCACTGAGAAATCGCAGTAATGAAGCGGTTTATGTTGATGGCGAAAACGTGATGCCAAAAATCAATCGTGTGCTGTCTCAAATGCGCTATTTTACCGAGCGAGTACGCAGCGGGAGCTTACGCGGTTATAGCGGACATTTATATAAAGATGTGGTTAACATTGGTATTGGCGGCTCGGATTTAGGTCCACATGTGGTTTGTGACTCAATGAAACCCTTTGCCCAGCGCGGCATGAATGTGCATTTTGTGTCGAATGTTGATCCCACACATTTGACCGAAATTTTAAAATTTGTTGAGCCAGAATCGACCTTATTTATTGTTTCATCAAAAACTTTTACCACCCAGGAAACCATGTTAAATGCACAAAGTGCGCGCCAGTGGTTTGTTGAATTAACTGGCAGTGAACAAGCAGTCGCTCGTCACTTTATTGCGGTAACGGCAAATAAACAGGCAGCCGCCGAATTTGGCATATTAGAGGAAAATATGTTTGAGTTCTGGGACTGGGTCGGGGGGCGCTATTCGCTGTGGTCTGCAATTGGTTTGCCGATTGCACTGTATCTGGGAATGGACCATTTTGAGGATTTTCTCGATGGTGCGCACGCTATGGACATGCACTTTAAATCCGCCCCGATTGAAAAAAACATGCCGATTATTCTGGCATTACTCGGCATTTGGTATAACAATTTTTTTGATGCACAAAGCCATGCGGTGATGGCATATAACCAGTATTTACGTCGTCTTCCCGCCTATTTGCAGCAGCTCGATATGGAGAGCAACGGTAAAACCATCAGCCGAGAAGGTGAGCGTGTGGATTATCTGACCGGACCGATCATCTGGGGAGAAACTGGCAGTAATTGCCAACATGCTTTCTTCCAGCTATTGCATCAGGGTACCAAGCCCGTGCCTGCTGATTTTTTGATTCCAGTGCGCAGTAAAAACGCCTTAGGCAATCAACATTCTGTCTTGTTGGCCAATTATTTTGCACAAACCCGCGCCTTGATGAAAGGTAAAACTGAAGCCGAAGCACGTACTGAGCTGGAAGCAGGCGACTACTCTGAAGAAATGATAAAAAGTGTGTTACCGCATAAAATTTTTGAAGGCAATAAACCAACAAATTCAATTATGTTTGAAAGTTTGAATCCGAAAACCATGGGTGCATTACTCGCCATGTATGAACACAAAGTTTTTGTACAGGGTGTGGTTTGGGACATCAACTCCTTTGATCAGTGGGGCGTGGAATACGGCAAACAATTAGCCAGTGATATACAGCAGGAACTGGCGAATAAAGAAGACACTGATCGCTATGACGATTCGACGAATAATTTAATTAATTATTGCATGTTATTAAGATCAGCAGATTAGTCAGCTTATTCTACTCTCAATTTTATCCAGGCGATGACTAATTTCCTGTAATAAATTATGTGTGCCTTTCACCTCAGCAGTATGCTTTACGGCTTGCTCTAAATTGCTTTCCTCCTGCATTTTTTCGATGACAATACCAATCATCATATTTAAAAAGATAAAAGCATTAAAAAAGATAAATGATAAATAATATACCCATGAGAGTGGATAAACACTCATGGTTTCATACATGACATCGGTCCAGTCTTCAAAGGTAATGACACGAAACAAGGTTAACATCGAGGTGGCAATATTACCCCACAGTGTTGGGTTGATATGCTCAAATAAAAGATTGCCAACAGCAGCGTACATATAAAACAGGATGAACATCAATAAAACAACATAAGCCATAGAAGGTAGTGTCTTTACTAACGTGCTAACCAGTACTCTGAGTTCCGGGATAAAGGATACCAGACGCAATACCTTGAAGACACGAATTAAACGGGCTAAAAAT
>CAZYCY010000178.1:0-5480 GCA_964646145.1 uncultured Thiotrichaceae bacterium | reverse complement strand
ATAAATCTGACCGCCTAAAGGCGGTGGTTTTAACCTTACGAATGGAAAATAAAAAATAAATAATGAAATATGATGTGATTGATGCAGTCATCTCACCCGAGGGACAGCTTGAAACACTGTCTCAATTTGAGGTGGCGCGAATTTTAAATACCAGCAAAGGTGAGCTGGCGCAGATTTTTCGTAATTGTTCGCTGGCAGTATTAAATTGCGGTAGCGCACTGGATGACAGCAAGGTATTGCATGAGCGTTATCCTGATTTTGAAATAGAAGTAATACCGCGTCAGCGCGGTATTATATTGTCACTAAAAAATGCACCGGCAATCGCTTTTGTTGATGGAGATTTAATTACCGGCATTAACGAGCATCTTTTTGCTGTGTTGCGTGATGTTATTTACGTGCACAACAAAGTGGTGAACTCTCCACGATTTGACCTCAGTGAGTCGCTTGATGTGACTAATGCAGTTTTTCATATTTTACGAAATGCACGCATTCTAATCCCCGGACTGGAACCGAATCTGGTGGTTTGCTGGGGCGGTCATTCTATTGGTCTTGAAGAATATGACTATACCAAAGAAGTGGGCTATGAATTAGGTCTGCGTGATCTGGATATCTGCACTGGCTGTGGACCGGGGGCAATGAAAGGACCGATGAAAGGTGCCACCATTGGTCATGCTAAACAGCGCGGTGGTACCGGTCGGTATATGGGCATTACCGAACCGGGCATTATTGCAGCAGAGTCACCTAATCCTATTGTCAATGATCTGGTTATCATGCCGGATATTGAAAAGCGTCTGGAAGCCTTCGTGCGTACCGGTCATGGTATTGTGGTTTTCCCCGGTGGTGCAGGCACTGCAGAAGAAATACTTTATATACTGGGGATTTTATTACATCCTGATAATGCCTCAGTACCTTTTCCGTTAATCTTTACCGGTCCTGGATGCGCACAAGAATATTTCAAACAGGTTAATCAGTTTATCCTGGATACACTTGGTTTTGATGCGCAGCAACGTTATAAAGTTATTATTGATGACCCAGCGCAGGTGGCAAGAGAGATGAAAGCAGGCATGAAACAGGTGCGCGAGTTCAGAGAACAGCTAGACGATGCCTTTTATTTCAACTGGTCATTGACTATCGATGTGCAATTTCAACAACCCTTTCATCCTACGCATGAAAATATGCGCAAACTGGCGTTGCACAAAGACCAACCAGTGCATTTGTTAGCCGCCAATTTGCGCCGTGCCTTTTCCGGCGTGGTCGCAGGCAATGTAAAAGAAGAGGGTATTCGTGCAATCGCGCAGCATGGACATTTTGAATTAAATGGTGACAAAGAAATCATGGAACCGATGGATGCATTGTTATCCGCTTTTGTCCAACAGCATCGAATGAAACTGCCGGGTGCGGAGTATGTACCTTGTTACAAGATTATCAAATAAAAACGTGCCTCTGCATTTAACTCAGCATTATTATGAGGTCAGGACGCAGGTTATTGATTTTTCAGGTCGCTGTGAATACATCCATGTACGCTCTACTGTAGCATCCATGCTACAGATGCCTGAAAATCAATAACCTGCGTCCTGACCATGGTACTGTGCTGAATTAAATGCAGAGGCATGAATAAAAAAGATTTGTCACTGCTCAACATATTCTCTCGATAAGAATGCGGGGTACTCTTGAATGCGAAGAGTATATCTACAAGCAATAATGCTCAATCACCTGCCGGATAATGCGCACCGCTGGATAAAGTGATTTAGTCTCAATGTATTCATCCGGTTGATGTGCCTGGCGAATGCTGCCCGGTCCCATAACAATGGTTTCCAGCCCCATCGCATTATAAAATGGTGCTTCGGTACCAAAAGCGACAATGCTTGCATCTGACTGCGTCATTTTTTCAGCGAGTTTCACCAGCTCGGAATCTTTATCGGTTTCCATAGCATCAAAGCCATCGCTCAGTGCGATGGTTTTTAATTGTATGCCAGAGCCATGCAATACCTGCTTTAACCGCCGTTGCATCTCGCTGCGAAGGTCGTTGATTTTCATGCCCGGCAACGGTCGAACATCAATCTGCAGTTCGCAACTGCCACAAATACGGTTGGGGTTGTCACCGCCGTGAATATGCCCTAAGTTCATTGTAGGCACCGGCACTTCAAATAACGGGTTATTGTATTTGCTTTGTAATTCGTCACGCCAGACTAATAATTCTGTGATAACTTTGTGCATGGCTTCAAGTGCATTGTTGCCCAGCGCCGGGTCACTGGAGTGTCCGGCACGTCCGGTGAGTTGGATGGCTTCCATCATCATACCTTTGTGCATGCGTACTGGCTGCATATCAGTGGGTTCGCCAATGATGGCATAACGTGCATTATTGAGCCCAAGGCTTTGCGCATGTCTGGCAATGGCTTTTGCGCCAGACATGCTGGTTTCCTCATCGGCGGTGGCGAGAACGATTAAGGGTTGTTTAATTTGTGTTAAGTCAATGGCTTTTAGTGCCTCGATAATCACCGCAAAAAAAGATTTCATGTCGCAGCTTCCCAGGCCGTAAAATCGGTCATTTTTTTCGGTGAGATTAAAAGCATCGACCTGCCAAAGATTTTCATCAAAGGGTACAGTATCTGTGTGGCCCGCCAGAACCAGTCCGTTGTTACCTTTGCCCAGTGTGGCAATGAGATTGGCTTTATTTTTATCCGAGCTGCCTTCTTTATCCAGGTGCTGAATTTCACAGTGAAAGCCGAGATTTTCAAACCAGTTGGCTAATAAGTGGATGACATCAAGATTTCCCTGATCGATATCGGCTGAAGTGCAGCTGATTGACGGTATGCTTAAAAGCTGTTTTATCAGCGACTTTACCTTTACGGTTTTTTTATTCATAGCTAAGGACTCAGGATCAAATAACTTACGAAACTTAACTTGCCTTTTTGCTCCAGCTTGAATGATCTCAAATCGTTGCGTAGCGCAACTATGCGCCTTTTGAGATCATCCAATCTGAAACAAAAATTCGGCGTTAAGTTCCGCATCTTATTTAATCCTGAGTCCTAAATCCTGCAGGTGATCGTAAGACGATAAAACTATTCTTCAAATAAAGCAAAAAATTACAGGTAGTTTTTCTATTGTCAGAGATTCCCCGGGTTGCAACAATGTCACAATAAAGTACCATGTGCCCTTTGTTAGCCTAAGGCGTAAAAACAGATGAGCAAAGACAATAATCCGCCTGCTGAACTATTAAGCAATGTTCCGCAATCGTTACAGTCCGTTGTAGAGAACTTCTGGCTTGACTGGTGTAAATCGTGCGCAGAAAAAGAAATAGAGCCGAATCAGGTTGCTGCGCTGGCAATGTTGGGCAAAGTATGGGCATGCAGCGATTTTGTGGCACGTAACTGTATTCGTTATCCAGCCATTTTTTATCAATTGCAGGAAGAAGGTTTTGCTCTAGAGCGGAGCATCGCAAACTACAGAGAATTAGTTACACACGTAGTAACGGCATCTAAGGATGAAATTGAATTAATCTCCGCACTGCGTGTATTGCGACAACAGGAAATGCTGCGTATCGCCTGGCGTGATTTGAATGACCTGGCTGACCTAAAGACCATTTTTCAGGAATTAACCGACTTTGCAGAAGCTGTGGTTGCCGTAGTTTTACAGTATCTGGAACAGCAGCAGGCAGAAATTTTTGGTATGCCTGTTGCTGCTAATGGTGAAGAGCAGCCATTGCTGGTTTTCGCCATGGGCAAAATGGGTGGTGGTGAACTTAATTTTTCCTCTGACATCGACTTGATCTTCAGCTTTGCCGAAAATGGAGAAACCACTGGTCCGCGCCGAAAATCATTTTATGAATTTTATCTGGCAGTGATCCGCAAACTGGTTAAAGTGCTCAATGATGTAACCGCTGAGGGTTTTGTTTATCGTGTCGACACCCGGTTAAGACCGTTTGGTGAAAGCGGTCCAATGGCGATGAGTTTTTCCGGCATCGAACAGTATTATCAGTTGCAGGGTCGTGACTGGGAACGTTACGCCATGATAAAAGCAAAGTTGATTACCGGCAGCGATAGTGACAGGCAATATCTGCTATCGATGCTGACACCGTTTGTTTATCGGCGTTACCTTGATTTTTCCATGCTCGATTCAATACGTGAAATGAAAGCCATGATTAGCGCACAAATGAAACGTAAAGGCATGATTAATAACGTCAAACTGGGCAAAGGCGGAATTCGTGAAATTGAATTTATTGGTCAAACGCTGCAGTTAATCCGCGGCGGTAGCGAGCCGGAATTGCGTGCCCGCAGTATTATCAAGGTGCTGACCTTGTTGGCTGAAAAAAACTACCTGCAAAAGAAAGAAGTAAAGCAGCTTATCGCCGCCTACTGGTTTTTGCGCAAAGTAGAAAATCGTTTGCAAATGTACAATGATAAACAAACCCATACCCTGCCCGATGACGAGCTGCCGAAACAGCGTTTGTGCCTGGCAATGGGCATGCAAAACTGGTCTGAATTAATCGAAGAACTGGCGCTTCATCAAGATGCCGTTGACCGGGTTTTTCAATATTTAATTTCGCCGATTGATGAAACAGAGGAAGTTAAAATTTCGCCATTTTCCCTGTTTTGGCAACGTGTCTGGCAGGACACTGCTGTTGATGAAAAATCAGACGATGGTTTAAAGCAATATTTACTCGATATGGGTTACAGCCGTGTTGAACTCATTGAACGCTCGATAATACAACTGCATGCCAGTCCTCAAATCAAGCATCTGGCTGGTGATAGTAGTCGGCTGATGGCACAATTGATGGAGTCACTGGTCGAAAAAATTGCCGACTACCCGGAACAGGAAAGTCTGCTGGATCGTGTCAGTAGAATCATTAAAGCACTGGCAGGGCGCAAGGTTTACATCAGCATGTTAAATGAATACCCGACCATACAACTGCAAATGCTGACGCTTTGTGACACCAGTGAATGGTTTGCCGAACGCCTGGTTAAGTATCCCATCTTGCTTGACAGCTTGTTGAGTTCGGCAGAAACATTTCGTCAAAATTATGACGATCAGGACGACATTAAACAGTTATTGGCACTGGAATTGGCGAGAGTAGTGCCACATGGACGTGGCGTTTACGGAGCAAAGAATGGAATCGACACTCACGACGGGGCAATCGAGGAAGATGTTGAGCAGTTAATGGATAGAATGCGTCAGTTTAAACGCAAGAGCGTGTTTAGTGTTGCCATGTTGGATGTGTTTTATGAAGAACCGGTAGAGCTGGTTTCTGATCAATTAACTGAGCTAGCCAATGTACTACTGGAAAAGATAATGGATTTATGCTGGCAGGCAATGGTCAGAAAACACGGCGAACCTACCTGTGTTATCGATGGTAATGAGTTTAAGCCAACTATTTCCATTGTTGCTTATGGAAAAATGGGTGGCAATGAGCTGGGTTATGGCTCGGATCTGGATATTATTTTTTTACACAATAGTGCTGGTAAAAAACAAGTTACCCTGGG
>CAZYCY010000177.1:0-5511 GCA_964646145.1 uncultured Thiotrichaceae bacterium | reverse complement strand
CCTTCATGGTGATATTTATCTGGCTTATGATATTCAGTGCCCAGTTAAAGCAAAACGACTTTCAGTCGTTGTTTAGAGCAACCTATGGACTTTCAGTCCATAGTGGTTGAGTTCCTAATTCCTATATGGAAACACGATGCTAGTGCAACCACTTGAAAAATATATAATTTTAAACTATTCCGCCGAACCTGCGGTGCGACTGCATAGTTAAAAACTCTATATTTCCCCCATGTTGTTGATTTTATGGCTTGCACTATCATTCACGTGTCTGTACAGGGATGGGGATACAGATAAGTTTTGCCCATCAGTGCCAACAGGTTATAATACGCACCTTATCCGTTTTTTATAAATAGAGGTTTCTCCATGAGTTATAGTTTTTCTAAAATCCTTGATTGCAGCTTTGACGACGCTATTGAACGTGTAACCGCCCACTTGGCAGAAGCTGGTTTCGGCGTATTAACCACTATTGATGTAAAAGCAACCTTGAAAAAGAAAATTGATGTTGATTTTCAGCCTTATACAATTTTAGGTGCTTGCAACCCGGGTTTTGCCCATAAAGCACTATTGGCAGAAGATAAAATCGGCACCATGTTGCCCTGTAATGTTATTGTGCAGGAGATGGCTGATGGTAAAATTGAAGTTGCGGCGGTTGATCCAATGGCCTCAATGATGGCAGTTCAAAATGAAGCGCTCGGTGACATTGCGTCTCAAGTGCAAACTATGTTGAAAAACGTGATAGAAGGTTTGTAAATTATGATAGGTACAAATACGTCGCAACCAAAAATTATTGTTTATAGTGGTCGGTTTTGTGGCTATTGCACTGCTGCAGAGCGTTTATTGCAAAGTAAAAAAGCCGAATACGAATTAATCAAAGTTGATGAAGACCCGAGCAAGTTTGACCATATGATGGAAATTACCGGTCGCCGCACCATTCCGCAAATTTTTATTGATGATTTTCATGTTGGTGGTTTTGATGATTTAACCGCGTTAAATCAAAGCGGAAAGCTGGATAAATTACTTAATCCTTGAAATTTTTTTGTTGATATACATGAGAGCTTTGCACGAGTTATCTTTTCAACTCATCTCATCTCAACCAGAGGGAAAAATTTTATACCGCAGTGGATCAAGATCTCTCCCTTTGCTTAAGATGGTAGTTTTTGCACTTTCTATCCTTAGGTTCGTAAAACTCATATCTTTGTGGCACTACTCGTGCAAAGCTCCTGCATGTGTTTTTGTAGGGTCGGTTTTGTGCAGGTCATGATTTAAACGCGCTAGTAAGCCACAAAACTAATCAGAGCTTCTCATTTTAGCGAACAGCCCAACGAAAAAAAACTGCCATGCAATACCTGCCAATCTTTATAAAAATTAAACAACGCCCCTGTCTGGTTGTTGGCGGGGGTTCTATTGCGGCACGTAAAGTTGCATTACTACAAAAAGCGCAGGCTCAGGTCACCGTGGTTTCTCCAGTGTTATGTGAAGAATTACAAAAACTGAGTAAGGAACAATTAATACGGCATGAAAATCGAAAGTTTGAAGATTCTGATTTAGACGCATGTGTGGTTGTTATAGCGGCAACCAACCAGCAGCTGGTTAATAAACATGTCTCTGCGCTAGCGCATCAATTACGTGTGCCGGTAAATGTGGTGGATAATCCTGATTTGTGCAGTTTTATTATGCCGTCTATTATTGACCGCTCACCCGTAGTCATTGCGGTCTCTACGGGAGGGTCTTCACCGGTATTGGCAAGATTAATTCGCACTAAGCTGGAAGGTATTATTCCTGCAGCTTATGGTCGCTTGGCAACACTGGTTGAAGGTTTTCGTGACAAGGTGAAAGAGGCATTTCCAGATGTGGAATCGCGCCGCGCTTTCTGGGAAAAAATTCTTGCAGGTAGCGTGGCTGAGCGAGTATTTTCCGGTCATGAGAGTGATGCAAAACAGTTGTTGCAAATAGCGATTGACAAACAATCGATGGAACCCGCAATGCTTGGTGAGGTTTTTCTGGTTGGTGCCGGTCCTGGTGATCCAGATTTATTAACTTTCCGTGCTCTGCGTTTAATGCAGCAGGCCGATGTGGTGGTTTACGACCGCTTGGTCTCGCCTGCCATTATGGACATGGTGCGGCGTGATGCAGAGATCGTTTACGTTGGTAAGGAGCGCGATAAACACACCATGCAACAGGAGAGCATCAATCAATTGTTGGTGCGTTTAGCCAAAGAAGGTAAACGCGTGTTGCGTTTAAAAGGCGGTGATCCGTTTATCTTTGGTCGCGGTGGTGAAGAAATTGAAGAGCTGGCACAGGAAGGCGTCAGCTTTCAGGTGGTGCCGGGGATTACTGCCGCAAATGGTTGTTCTTCTTACGCTGGTATCCCGCTAACGCATCGAGATTATGCACAATCTTGCGTGTTTGTTACCGGTCATTTAAAAGATGGTTCGGTTGACCTTAACTGGAAAGCACTGGCGCATTCTCATCAAACAGTTGTGTTCTATATGGGTTTACATGGTGCGCCAACTTTATGTAAAGAAATGATTGCGCATGGCTTGCCGGCAAGCACGCCTGTTGCACTGGTTGAACAGGGGACCACACCACAGCAACGCATTTTTATTGCAACCCTGGAAACATTACTTGGTGTAATCAAAAATGAAAAAATTAAGCCGCCTACATTGATTATAGTTGGTGAAGTAGTTACTTTACATGATAAATTGAAGTGGTTTGAAGAGCATCATGCAGACAATGTTGATGGTGTTTTTGCTTATAAGGATTAAAGGGTATCTCTATTAATTCCATCCTTAGGTGCGTAAACGACACATCCGTGTGTCACTTTTCGTGAAGATGAATCTTGAGTCCAAAATATGCCATATTTTCGTTGCAAATCTTCGCCATAGCCCACTCACGTGCCCATGTTGATAATAACGTGTGCCTTAAGCTGACCTATTTTGAATCTCAATCTTCACGCCCAGAATAAATAGAGAGGCCCTAAAGGAAAATTTTTTGTAACTACTCAGCGTCCTTACCTGGATAATACGCTGAGTAGTTACAATCTTTTTTATATTAACAAAACTGGATGAAAAGAATACAGGTTATTCAATTCAGTAGTAACTCTTTAATAAGTAGGGGTTAAACATATGATGATAAATATTAAAACTCAATCCATTCGTTATTTATCCGTGTTCGCGCTAGTTTTATTTAGTGTTGTGATAAGCATACCGGCTCAGGCAAAATCTGTTCGTTATGTCAGTGATGAACTTAAAATTGCACTACGTTCAGGTGCATCTGAGGGACATCGTATCGTAAAATTTGTCCGCAGTGGCACGGCGCTAACCGTTTTGGGGATATCTGAAGATGGTAAATATATCCATGTTGAAATCAGTGATGGTAAAGCGGGTTGGGTACTAAATAAAGAAACAATGGATGTTCCCAGTGGTCGTGATCGTTTAGTGACTGCCAACGAAAGACTGACAAAATCAAAACAGCAGGTGAAGCAATTAAGCGATACCGTTTCTGAATTAAAATCTGAGGTTCAACAGCTACAAAATGAGAAAGTTGTTTTGCAAAATGAACGTGCTAACCTAAGTAGCTCATTGGAAGACCTAAAAGTCATCACGGCCAATCCGCAGGCATTATCAAAAAAGAACCAACAACTAAAAAAAGAACTGAGTCAAGTTCGTGAAAATGAATTGATGCTGGAAGAAGATAATCAGCAACTTCGCAGTAACGTCACCCAGGAATGGTTTTTGATTGGTTCTGCAGTGTCGATTGGCAGTTTGTTTCTTGGTTTGATTCTTACCCGTATCAACTGGCGGCGTAAGCGAGATAGCTGGGGTGATAAATTTTAATGGGCACCAGTGGCGAAGAGTATATGGCAGAGGTATTAAATTTTTTCTCTGTGGTAAAAAACTTTTAACAGTTAGTTTTCTTTAAATAAGAAAGTGTCAATCATCCACTCGGTTTCACTGGCATAAAGCACCAGGCAGGATGGTCCGCCATGAGTACGGACTTTTCCAGAAGCACCGGGGTTGATCACCCAAGGCTCGCTCTGTTGATCAATAACCCTTCGGTGAGTGTGACCATAAACAACCATTCTTGCTTCTGTATGGTCGTTGCGAAGTTTGTCATGTTCAGGGTGGTGACCTAAGCGGTGACCGTGTTCGATACAGATAAGCCCGCCGGGAATGTGCAGTTGGATGGTATTGGGTAGAGCCTTAACAATGTCTGCCTCTTCTGTTTTCCAGAGTGCAGGATAATCATTGTTACCTGCAACTGCGAGCAGTTTTATTGATGGCTTTAGTTGTGCCAAAACACCCGCATTAAAAATATCACCAGCGTGTATGATGTAGTCACATTGGTTGACTACATCTGCAATTCTTGGGTCTAAATACCCATGTGAGTCGGCAAGTATGCCCACGGTTGCATTATTGTTCATTTGATGCATTATAAGTGATAAGTTCAGAGCTGCAAATAAAAAAGAAAAAACATTAACCGGTTATGCACTTATTACTTGAATTCAGGCATGCATAATACTGAGCTAAAACCAGTGCAATCTATTCAATACACTACACTAGAAAACGATTTCTGGAAAGGCAGTTTTATGGCGATGGCAAGCCCATGCCATGTTCTAATGGAAATTGACGATAAATCACTTGCGCTGGAAATTCTAAACGCTGTAGCAAATGAAGCCTGGCGCATTGAAAACAAGTTCAGTCGATATAAAAAAGACAATATACTTTTTCAAATAAATCATTCAAATGGTAAAGCAGTTACTCTTGATGATGAAACGTCGAGTCTGCTTGATTTTGCCAATGAGTTGTTTGAAATCAGTGATGGTTTGTTTGATGTGACTTCTGGTGTACTGCGTCAATGCTGGAAGTTCGACGGTAGTAGTAATATCCCGACAAAAAAACAGGTAACAAAAGTAATAAAAAATATAGGCTGGAAAAAAGTTAATCGGGAAGAGGGCAGCATTATTTTGCCTAAAGGCATGGAAATTGATTTTGGTGGTCTAGGTAAAGAGTACGCGGTTGATCGTTGCATACAGATAGCACGGCAAAAAACCAGGCAAAGTGTACTGATAAATTTTGGTGGTGATCTGGCGATGACAACGCCACGAATCAGCAGTGCATTCTGGTCTGTGGGTCGTTTACTTACCGGTTCTGATGAAGCATGTGGTCTGTTTCAGTTATACAGTGGTGCGATTGCAACCAGTGGTGACGCCAACCGTTATTTATTAAAAGACGGTGTACGCTATAGTCATATTTTAAATCCAAAAACAGGCTGGTCAGTAGTCGATGCACCACATACCATAAGTGTTGCTGCCACTACTTGTATAGAAGCGGGCATGATGTCTACGCTGGCTATGTTGCAGGGTAGACAGGCAGAAGCATTTTTGAAGTTGCAGGGTGTTGATTACTGGCTTGAGTGAAAAGTTAAAACAATTTGCCACAGAGTCAAAGAGTGTGCTGTGAAAAGCTACTGTATTGTTATTAACCCGGCGCTCAAATAGGTCGTTGTCCG
>CAZYCY010000176.1:3366-5530 GCA_964646145.1 uncultured Thiotrichaceae bacterium | reverse complement strand
TTTAAAATCATCTGCCATGTCTTCATGCTGCAGGGCAATTTCAATATTAGCCTCTAAGTAGCCGATTTTACTACCGCAATCATAGCGCCTCCCCGCAAAACTATAAGCAAATATTTCTTCCATTTTCCTGAGTTCAGCGATGGCATCGGTTAACTGTATCTCATTACCAGCACCACGCTCCGTGGTTTTTAGCTTATTAAATATCGCCGGTGTCAGGATATAACGCCCAACCACTGCCTGATCAGAAGGTGATTCAGAAGGATCAGGTTTTTCTACAATTTCATCAACCCGAGACAACCTGTCATCAAGTTTAGGTCCTGCAACCATGCCGTATTTATCACTATCAGTTGGTGAGATTGTTTGTGTGCCAATAATACTCGCCTGCTTTTGTTCATGCACCTCCATCATCTGTTGAATACAACCAGCGCCAGAATTATTATAAATTAAATCATCAGGTAACAATACAGCAAAAGGCTCATTACCTACCGCTGGTGCGGCACACAATACCGCATGCCCTAGACCTAATGCTTCCGGCTGGCGAATAAACACACAATGAATATGATCTGGCACCACATCCTGCACTATTTTTAATAATGCATCTTTGTTACGCAAATTCAGCTCGGTTTCAAGCTCATAAGCCTTGTCATAATGATCAATAATTGCATTTTTAGTTCGACCGACAATAAATACCAAGGTATCAATGCCAGCCGCAACCGCTTCTTCAGTCGCATATTGAATTAACGGTTTATCAACCACCGTCAGCATTTCTTTAGCAATGGCTTTTGTCGCGGGTAAAAAACGCGTGCCTAATCCAGCTACGGGAAAAACAGCCGTACGTATCATGCCCATATTAAAGTTTCCTTAAATATTATTAATTAAAACCCGATTTTAAACTATGTTGAGCTGCATGTATTGGAGACTATGGTAAAATTTCACTGATATTTTAACACGCCAAAATTTATTATGACCTATGTAGTTGTTGAAGACTGTATTAAATGCAAACACACTGATTGTGTCGACGTCTGCCCTGTTGACTGTTTCCATGAAGGACCAAATTTCCTGGTTATTGACCCGGAAGAGTGCATAGACTGCACCTTGTGCGAACCAGAGTGCCCTATCGGTGCAATTTTTGCCGACGATGATGTGCCCGATGGTCAGGAACACTTTGCCGAACTCAATGCAGAATTAAGCCTGGAGTGGCCGGTAATTAATGTTAGTACAGACTCACTTCCTGATGCGGCAGAATGGGAAGGTGTGCCCGACAAATTAAAATTATTAGAACGATAGACACAACTATACAGTGATATGCGCGAAAGACTCTGTGCCACAGTCATCCACTATTATCGTTCCACCTGATCAAAATATACTTCAATTTACCGCTGAGTTCATCTTTGATCGGTTTAGTGGTCAAAATTATACTATTCAGACGCCTGATTTCTCTGAACTGTTTGTCCTATTGCCCCACGCACTACTGGCGCAGCCGTTCAATGAAGAGCTTTGTCGTTCACTCAACTCCTATAATTTAACTGCGATCATTCCACCGTGGGCGGGAACGCTTAAAGTCTGGACAAAACACTTTGTTTATAACATACAATCTGCGATAAATTCTAATTGGCAAATTATCAACGATTCTGCTCGTCAGTTACTGTTTATCGAAGCATTACAGCAACACCCCGATCTATTCAAAGAAGAAAACCAGTGGCAGGTCACGCAGGCACTGCTCAGTCTATTTGATGAACTCAGCTTAAACCAGCAGGCTATTTTTACTTCACCTGAAGAACTTTCAAAAAAATTACAACAGGGCTATGGCATTGAGCAACAGCATGAACATCTGCTATATGAAAGCAAACTGGTTTACACCCTGTGGCATGCATGGCAAAAACAACTGCATGAAAGTCAGTTGTTTGATGATACCAGCGACTACATTAAGCGCTTAAAAAATGCACCCGCCATTATTAATAAAGCACAGCAGTTTATTTGTCTGGAGCTTTCTCAATATACAAAAGTCGAGCAGGAGTTTATTCAAACCTTAATCAACGCTAATCAATGCCAGGTCATTGAATTTGCCAAAACCATCGGTGCAGAGCTTCATACCAGGCGTTGCTATACAGAGTTTATTTATCAAACATTCACCCCCTCAACTCAGTCATTTAAGCAGCGCGCC
>CAZYCY010000176.1:0-3266 GCA_964646145.1 uncultured Thiotrichaceae bacterium | reverse complement strand
ATTTTTCTGAAAAACATCCAGCAAGCACGACCGATGCTATTCCTTTTTCCAGCTACCTTGCCAGTAACGAAGAACAACAGATACGCGCCATTGATTATTATGTTCGCCTCAACATACTAAACGGTAAAAATAATATTGCCATCATTAGTGAAGATAGAAAATTATCGCGTCGCTTACGCGCATTGCTTGAACGTGCAAACATTCAGCTACAGGATAAAGCTGGCTGGTCGCTGGCAACAACACAGGCGGCGAGCATTATAGAGCGCTGGCTGGAATGCATCGAGGAAGACTTTAGCGCCTACCCCTTACTCGACTGTTTAAAGTCGCCATATATCAATATTAAGCCCGTAACCAATGATAATACAGCAGAAGATAACTTCAAAAAAAATATCTATCGCTTTGAACACGATTTAATTTTCCATGAGAATGTCAGCAGTAACATAAAGCAATACAAAAGCAAATTAAAGCAGCGCCTCAATCGCCTTACTCACTGGCCCGCGAACACTTACGATGATTTAATTAATATGCTGAACTTTATTAAACAGACATCAGCACCATTAACAAGCTTTTATACTGCCGAAAAAAATCTTCGCTTATCTGATTTTCTTGATGCTTTGTTAAATAGCCTGCAACAGCTAGGCATTCTGCAAAATTATGAAAACGATAAAGCCGGTCTGCTACTGCTTAAAACCTTAGAATCACTCAAGCAAAGTCTTAAATACGCAAACCCGATATTAAGCTGGTCTGACTGTCGCATCTGGCTAGGCATGGCGCTGGAATCAATCAATTTTATACCCATGGAGAATGATACGGGCAATAATCCTGGTGTGCAGTTAATGACACTGGAGCAGACCTCACAGTTAAATTTTGACTGCGTAATTATTGCCGCTGCCCAAGCACAACACTTTCCAGGGAGCGCAAAAAGTCAGCCTTTCTTCAACCAGGCGGTACGCGCTTCACTTGGGCTTAAAACATGGGAAAGACAACGAACACAACGCCATGAATTATTCAATCGCGCTTTACTAAGTGCGCCAACGGTTTTAGTAACTGCCTGCAACTTCGATAATGGCGAAGAAAAGCCGGTTTCACCATGGCTGGAATTACTGATTAATTTTTATCAACTTAGCTTTAACAGAAAACCAGATAATCTACAACTGCAACAGCTTGTACTAGCAAACAATGAGGTTTTGAATTGCGATGTCATTAATCACCCCTGTGAACTTCCCGAACAAGCCACAATGCCTGAGCCGGTTATTGCACAACAATTAATTCCTGAAACAATCTCTGCAAGCGCTTACCAGCGAATGATTAACTGCCCATACCAGTATTTCAGTGCCGATGGCTTGCGGCTAAAAGCACTGGAAGAACTGACTGATGAATTAAAAAAATCAGACTACGGTGAACGTATCCATTTAATACTGCAATGTTTTCATCACGGGCATGGCAAATATGGCAAGGCATTTTCTCACGCAATAAGCGAAAACAATGCTAAACAGGCGGAAGAATACTTATCAAAATTGTCCATAAAAATATTTGTTACTGATCTGGAAAATAACATACTACACAGGAGCTGGTTATACCGCTGGCAAAAACATATTCCTGCCTACATCAACTGGCAGCTCAAACAACAAAAGGACTGGACTCTGTTTCTCAGCGAGAAAAATCTTGATACTGCACTCAGCGAAACCGTAAAAATTGTTGGTCGGCTTGATCGTATTGATAAAAGTAAAGAAGATAATAGCCACGCTATCATTGATTACAAAACCGGTAAAACAGCACGCCAGGATGACATAGATAACGGTGAAAACGTGCAGCTCTCCATCTATGCACTACTTGATCACTCCGCCAGTGAAGTCAGTTATGTATCGGTCGATTCTCCTTATCAAAAAGTTGAAAGCAAATCTTCCTTGTCAGGTGAAAATTTAGAGATTAATCGTGAGCAAAATAAACAGCGTCTAATTGAATTATTTAAACAGATGAAAAACAGCGCAGCCATGCCCGCCTGGGGTGATGCTATGGTCTGCCGCTACTGTAACTTTTCTGGTCTGTGCCGAAAGGCAGAGTGGGTGGCGTGAAAAACATGCAATGATTAACATGCCTCTGCATTTAACTCAGCACAGTACCATGGTCAGGACGCAGGTTATTTTTTTCTATTTCACAGCAAACAAAGAACCATTCACGCTATTAAAATACACATGCCCATTATCGATTACTGCTGCAGAATAAATATTACCATCAACTTTATATTTCCAGCGCAACTCACCATCTTTGGTCTTTAAAGCATATAAATGTCCATCAGTGCTGCCCACATAAACCGTGTTAGATGCAACAGTGACCGGTGCGAACACGGGACCTTCGGTGCGAAATTCCCATTCTCGCTTACCATCTTCAACATTATAGGCATAAATATAACCGTCTTTACTGCCAATAAATACTTTTCTATCATAAAGAGCCGGCGATGACAACACTGCACCGGCTGTTTTTTTGATCCAGCTTTGCTGCCCAGTTTGAATATTAACGGCGTAAACATGTTTATCATTACTGCCGAAGTAAACATTGCGTGAATCCACCGCAGGCGATGAATGGATCTTGCCTTTTGCCTTAAATCGCCAGAATTCCTGCCCGGTATTTATATTGACCGCTATCATATCTCCTTTTAAGGTGCCGAAAAAAATGTGCTCACCATAGATAGCGGGGGAGCTATAAATTGCTGCGCCGGCATTAAAGTTCCATTTTCTAAAACCAGTATTTGCATCGGCTGCGTACAAGTTGCCATCTTCGCTGGCAAAATAAACAATGCCTTTATGAATGACAGGCGAAGAAAATATAGGACCTTTAGTTTCAAGTCGCCACTCAATCGCACGCGTATCTTCATCAATGGCATAAAAAGTCTTATCCCAACTACCAAAATATACAATACCATTAGAAATAGCAGGTGTTGATTCAACATTACCACCGGTTTCAAAACGCCATTTCATTTGCCCGGTATTCTGATCGATAGCATATAAGTGTTTATCATTGCTACCCAGATAAACCGTTCCATTTGCCACTATAGGTGATGAATAAACTTTATCCGGTATGCTATGTTTCCAGACCAAGCGATTCAACTGGGTGGGCCCAGACTCACTGTAGACGGCAGTTCGATTCACATCGCTGCGGAACATACTGGTTTTACCACTGCCACAAGCGCTGAGCATTATGCTTAATGCAACAATAGCTGCTAATAAAACCATATTTAAAAAGTGACTATTATTTATTCTGGACAC